>JADFIT010000103.1 GCA_022566515.1 Gemmatimonadota bacterium | reverse complement strand
GCGTTCGGTGCGTCGGTTCCGGGTGGCAGAGAGTTGATCGAGAGGGCGCAGGCGTTGGGTGAAAGCTAGGATGGCTAACGGGTACAGAGCATCGGTAGGCAAGCGGCAAACCGGGGGCATCGAGAGGTAGCGGTAGGCATCAGGAGACAGGAGAGGCAGAGGAAGCGATGAAGATCGATCACCAGAAATGCGTAGCATGCGGTAACTGCGTGGCAGTGTGTCCCATGGGCGCCATCTACATCGACCGCAGCTTAAACCGTGCTACGGTTAACACCGACGAGTGTGTCGAGTGCTATACGTGCTTTCGGGGAATGAGCATGGAACACCTGAACCCCACGGCCGTGCGTGCGGTCCGTCGGTTGCTGCACGTGTTCCGGCTGCGCTTCGATCCGGAGCCTGATGTTTGTCCCACCTCTGCTATCGTGCCGGATGAGCTGTCGTGGCCTAGGGTCATAAGGCGGGCGTTCAGCGACGTCACTGCGACGCACGAGAGCACGGGAGTCCACGGTCGAGGCACCGAAGAGGTCAAGACGAACGACGTGACCAATCGATTGGGAGTGGGGCGAATCGGTCTCACAGTGGAACTGGGAAGGCCCGGCATTGGCGTGTGGTTTCGCGACGTCCAGCATGTGACCAGATCGCTGGCTGCTGCCGGCGTCACTTTCGAGGAGAAGAATCCGGTCACGAGTTTGATGGCCGACAGGGAGCGTGGAGATCTGAATCCGGAGATTCTGAACGAGAAAGTCATGTCGGTTATCATCGAGTTCAATACGGCGGTAGATGACATAGGGGAGATCTTGCGGCTGCTCCGAAAGGTGGCAAATGAGATTCCTACGATCATGGCGTTGGGCATTTCAGTACGCTGCGACGAAACCGGGCACAGCGATTTGGAGGACATCCTGACCGAGAACGATTTTGAATTCCTCAGGGCCAAAACGAATATCGGCATCGGTCGAGCCGAGTTGGCTGCCACGCCCTCTGTATGAAAGTAGAGATAACATGACGCATACTTTGCACCGCTTCGGACGACGGCAGGACCTGACTCAAGATTTCATCGTGACCGCAATGCCCGCCAGGGGTTTCAACGACCAGAATTGTGTTCCCAAACAGAAGGAGTTCTTGCGAACGGCGCTCGAGTATGGCCCGGTGAATATCGGCAACGCCATAAAGGGAGCCGAGCACCGAGCGACGAAGGATCTGCGTCCGACGGTCCATTGGCACCGTGATGATGCCCCCGATCCGGAGGCCGTGATCGAAGAGGTTGATCGGCCAACCACGGTGTCCGCCGTTTTCGACGATTACGAACCGATGCAGGCCTTCGTGGCGAAGTTGGTCGAAATGGACCTGGGCCTCTCCGTCAACATCTCCTCGGTTCCGGACCAGGCCATGAAATGCTGCGAGGAGTGCGGTGTGGTGCGACACAGTATAGAGTATTCGGTGGGTTTCCGGGGCGCTACCGAAAAGCTACCGGATGACACGACGATGGAGCTCATGACGATGTGCGGACACGGAATGGTGTCTGCGGCGTTTGCGCGCAAGATGACAGATTGGGTCAGATCCGGAAGGCGGACGCCCGAGGACGCAACGAGGTACATGGCCCGTTTTTGCGTGTGCGGCAGTTTCAACCCAGCACGAGCGGAGAAAATTCTGGCAAGGGCGGCCGAAGGAAAATGAGGATTCACCCGCTCTTCCCTCTCGCCGCGCTCGTCTGGTCGGCGTGTGCAGGAGACGGCGGAGCAGTCTACTATCCGGCACCGGGTGATGCGTGGGAAAGCAGGACTCCCGCGGAGGTCGGTATGAACCCGGAGCTGGTGGAACAGGCTGTCGAATACGCGAAGGCACACGACAGCGAAGTCGTACCGTACGACTATTCGGGTCACGAAGAAAAATTCGGCAAGTTGGAAGGGCTGCTGCCGGAGGAGCGTGGTGGTCCTGCCGGCGTGATTGTCCGTCACGGGTATATCGTCGCCGAATGGGGCGACGCAAGGCGCCCGGATCTCAGCTTCAGCGTCACCAAGAGTTTCGTCTCTACCATGGCGGGCCTGGCCTTCGATCGTGGCATGATCGAGAGCATGAAGGATCCGGTTGGGAAATACGTCACCGGTGGCAAGTTCGATTCTCCCCACAACGCAGCGATCACATGGGAGCACCTGTTACAACAGACAAGCGAGTGGGAGGGTATGCTCTTCGGCAAGCCGGATACTGCTGATTTCTATCATCGCAGGGGCAGAACTCTAGGCAGGCAGGAGCCCGGTACGTACTACGAATACAACGACGTGCGTGTGAACCTGGCGTCGTATTCGTTGCTCCGGGTGTGGCAGCGATCGTTAGCGGAACTCCTCGAAGAGTTGGTAATGGATCCCATCGGGGCGTCGGACGGCTGGACGTGGCACGGATACCGGACGTCGGACGTCGAGATCGACGGCAAGACAATAAACTCGGTGGCCGGCGGCGGCCACTGGGGTGGCGGGCTCTGGATCGGCGCGCGAGACCTGGCGCGCTTCGGGTATCTCTTTCTCCGGCGTGGAACATGGGAAGGGCAGCAGATCATTTCTTCGCAATGGATCGACATGGCCACCACACCGAGTTCGGTGAAGCCCGATTACGGGTACATGTGGTGGCTGACGCCTGACGAGTCGGCGGAGCCGGGCACTCCGGCGTCCACTTTTGCCGCCCGCGGGTACGGTTCCAACATCGTATGGATCGACACGCGGCGCGACCTGGTTGTGGTGCTGCGCTGGTTTGGAGGCAACGCGCAGGAGTTTTTCGGCCTACTGGTAGAGGCGGTGGAAGCGGGCGATGAACAGTGAACGGGCCCGTCCCAACCCGTAGCTTTTGGACCAGCTTCGGTCCAGGGTTGCTGTGGGCGGCCGCAGCGATCGGAGTCTCTCACCTGGTGCAGGCCACCCGCGCCGGCGCCCTCGCCGGATTTGGCCTGATCGGCGTGATCACCCTGGCGCTGATCCTCAAGTATCCGTTCTTCGAGTTCGGCCCACGTTACGCCGCCGCCACCGGTACGAGCCTCGTGGAAGGGTACTGCAGGATCGGTCGCTGGGCGCTCTGGATGTATCTGCTCATCACGATCGCCACCGCTGTCATCTCGCAAGCCGCCATCGTTCTCTTCACCGCCTTCCTTCTTCGCTTTACGTTTGGGGTCGAATGGCCGTTGGTGGTTGTGGCTGCGGTGCTGATCGCCGCGTGCGCGTCGTTGTTGTGGTTCGGCCGTTACCGGGCACTCGATACAACCGTCAAGCTCCTCCTCATCGTGCTGGCACTTTCGACTATGGTGGCGGCGACCGTCACCCTGCCGCGGGTCGACTTTTCCACGTTGAAGATCTGGCCGAGCGGGCTCGTGGGAAGCGTCGTGCCGTTTGCGTTCTTGCTTGCTCTGGTAGGATGGATGCCGTCGCCCGTGGACACTGCCGTTTGGAGTTCGCTATGGACGCTGGCGAAGAACGAGGCCACCGGCGTCCGTGTCTCGGTGAAGCGCGCGCGACTGGATTTCGTAATCGGGTATGTGGGCACAGGCGTACTTGCTCTGGCGTTCGTAACACTCGGAGCGGGCGTGATGTTCGGATCGGGTTTGGCGTTCAGCCCCCAGGGAACGGTTTTTTCCACGCAGCTGGTAGATCTTTACGATCAGACGCTGGGATCGTGGGCCCGGCCGATCGTGCTCGCGGCTGTGGTCACGACGATGCTGTCGACCACACTCACCGTTATGGACGGGTTTCCCAGGGCTCTCGAGCAGACATTCGTGTACCTGCGCTCCCGCGACTCGATACCTTCCTCCGTTCCCAGCGGGGGGTATGCCTATTGGGTCAGCATAGGGGCCCTGGCCGCGAGCACTGGGGTGATCCTGGTCCTCTTCATCGGCAACCTCACAACGTTGGTGGACTTTGCAACGATCGTCTCCTTCCTCACGGCGCCGGCGTTGGGGTATCTCAACTTGAGGGCGGTTACATCACCCGAAGTCGCGCTCGAGCACCAGCCGCACACGGCGTTGCTGGCACTTTCATGGATTGGCCTGGTGTTGCTGGGTGGGACGGGGGTCTTCTACCTGGTGTGGCTCGTGTGGTGAGAGGGTCGTAGGGCGGACATTATGTTCCCATTTGCCCAAAATCGAGCTAGAATGACCCGTTTGCGTGCCAGACCGGAAAGAGACTCGACTATCTGCCAAGGCTGATCAATGACTGAACAAGACGACCGATTCAGTTCACGCTGGGGAATCTTGATGGCGTCCATCGGCATGGCCGTGGGTACCGGCAACATCTGGCGCTTCCCCCGCGTGGCTGCCGAAAACGGCGGAGGCGCGTTCCTGATCGCATGGCTGGTGTTCATGTTCGCCTGGTCCATACCGCTCGTGCTGACCGAGTTCGCCTTGGGGAAACACACCCGCAAGGGGCCCGCGGGAGCCATCGGCCATCTGATCGGTGCGAAGCACAACTGGATGGGCGCGTTCGTCGGTATCTGCACGTGTTTCATCATGTTCTACTACTCGGTGGTGACCGGGTGGTGCTTGAAGTACTTCTTCGCAACGCTCGGCTCGGGGCTCGCCAATACGAATGCGGAGACATACTGGCAGAACTTCACTACCACCAGCAACGAGCCGATGTTCTACCACCTCCTGGCGATGGCGGTCGGATGTCTGATCATCTCCCGCGGCGTGGTGAAGGGTATCGAGCGGACCAATCGAATACTCGTTCCGGTCCTATTCGCCCTGCTGGCAGTAGCGGCGGTCAGAGCGATAACGCTTCCGGGTGCCATCAAGGGCCTGGAATTCCTGTTCACACCGGTCTGGAGTGAGTTGCTCTCCCACAAAGTGTGGCTCGAGGCGTTGAGCCAATCCGCCTGGAGTGTGGGAGCCGCCTGGGGCTTGGTCATGACATACGGCGTGTATCTCCGGAAGAAGGACGATTTCGTCCTGACCGGGTACACCACGGCCTTCGGCGATTACTCGGCGTCATTGCTCGCCGGTATCGCGATCATGTGTACGGTGTTCGCGGTGTTGCCCGAGGCCGAGGCCCGCACGGCGCTTGCCGCAGGCAACGAGGGTCTCACCTTTATCTGGTTGCCGCAGCTGTTCCAGGCCATTCCGGCAGGGAAGCTGTTCCTGGCGCTGTTTTTCCTGGCGCTGAGTTTTGCCGCAATGTCGTCGTTGATTGCCATGATCGAGATGGCGACTCGCATAGGCGTGGACCTGGGAATCAGCCGCAAGACTGCCGTCCCGTTGGTAGGGGTGGTGGGCTTCGTGCTCGGTGTTCCTTCGGCGTGGAAGATGGGGTTTTTCCAGAACCAGGACTGGGTCTGGGGACTTGGCTTGATGGTCTCCGGATTCTTCATCGCGATCGCGGTCATCAAGTTCGGCGCGGAGCGATTTCGGAACGAACTCATCAATACACCTGAGGAGCGCCGGCCCATTGGTCGCTGGTACACCTACGTGATCACATATCTCGTGCCGCTGGAGTTCGTGGCACTCATGGTTTGGTGGTTCTATCAGGCCATCAAGGTCTACGATCCGGAGGGGTGGTGGCATCCGTTCCACAGCTTCAGCGTAGGGACCGCCGTACTCCAGTGGGCTGTCCTGATTGCTCTACTCCTTCTGGTCAACCGCTGGTGGGCCAATCGCGTCGGCGCGAAGAGAGGAAACTGAAATGAGTCTCAGCGGATGGATCATGATGACGTTGGTCTTGGCCGGTATTTGGGGTGGCTTTGTGTACTTGCTCTATCAAAGCAGTAGGCCGGATCAGGAGTGAAGGCTCCCACGTTGTCGGCGGTGCTCGTTCTGGCGGTCTTAGGCGTGGCGTGTGGGGGGAGCGGCGGGGATGTACAGACCCTTCCGCCGCCGCCGCCCACACCGGCAGAGTACGCCGCGGGTGATAGTCTTTTCGCCCAACGCTGTATAGAGTGTCACGGCGAATCGGCCAGGGGGACCGATCAGGGACCGCCGCTGGTGCACAAGGTCTACGAGCCGGGCCATCACGCCGATTTCGCCTTTCTCCGCGCGGTGCAGTTCGGCGTGGCGGCACACCACTGGCGGTTCGGCAACATGCTGCCGGTACCCGGCGTAACGCGCGAGCAGGTTACGGAGATCGTCGAGTACGTGAGGTGGTTGCAGCGGGATGCAGGGATTTTCTAACAGCCCACCGGGCAATCAAAACACCATCTCCTCGTCGTCCAGCCCGAAGTGGTGCCCGATTTCGTGGATCACTGTTTCACGAACCTCTTGCCGCACCTCGTCGGCGTTGGTGCAACACCGGAGAATAGGTCCCCGGAAAATCAATACGCGGTCCGGAAGGCCGGAGTAAGCAGCCCCTCGGTCCGTCAGCGGCACTCCGTGATACAGCCCCAGCAACTCACCCTCTTCCGGGTCGACGTCGAGTCCCTCGAGATCTTCAGCCCTGGGTTCTTCCTCGATGACGACGGCCACGTTCTCGAGCATCGGCTGGAATCGCTCGGGCAGCTCCTCGAGGGCTTCACGCACCAATGTCTTGAAGTGGCTGGGGCTGATATCGACGCGTGATGCCAATCTCCACCTCCTCCTGATTGCGCTACTTTGTTCACGCTCGCTCGACACCCGCCTCACCCTCTTCGACCACGAACGACGCCCGCGTGGAGATAGATGCGCCGGGACGACTCACGTATTCCACAACCCGGTAATCGGCTTGCCACAGGTTGGGTGTCACCTCGCAACGCACGGAGCCCCGCTGGCCGTTGAAAAACTTGACGAACGGGTTTTCCGCCAGGAGTCCTTCAGTCGATGGCCAGGTGTCGGCGCCGTCGCCGCCCGAGCTGAGGGAGGTTCCGACGAACTCCGTGGCTACCGTCGCCGAACTCATGTCGTCGAAATCGGTCTTGAGATCGTTCACCCAGTTCGAATGAATATCTCCGGTGAGCACGATGGGGTTGGATGGCTGCCGATCGTGGAGATACCCGAAGAGCCGATTACGGGCCGCTTCGTAACCCGACCACTGGTCCATGCTGTAGCGCTCCTCGGCCCCGAGCCTCCGGTCCACCCGTGCCATCATCACCTGCTGGGCGAGCACGTTCCACTTGGAGCGCGATCTGTCCATTTTGTCATAGAGCCATTGCTCCTGCTCGGGTCCCATCAAGGTCGCGTCGCGGTCCAGCGCGGCGTGGCAGAGCGGTCCGCTCTGGTCGCCGCACGGTTGATCGGTGCGATATTGCCGGGTGTCCAGTACGTAGAACTGGGCGAGATTACCGAAATTGACGCTGCGGTACAGCCGCATGTCGGGACCGCTGGGCATCGACGACATTCGCAACGGCATGTGCTCGTAATATGCCTGATACGCGTTGGCGCGGCGGACCAAGAACTCCTCGACGGGGTCATTCCGTTCCGAGATCGCCCCGGCGTAGTTGTTGTCCACTTCGTGATCATCCGAGGTCACTATCCAGGGGAACGCGTGGTGGGCGGCCTGGAGGTCGGCGTCAGCCTTGTAGAGGGCGTACCGGTTGCGGTAGTCCCACACGGTTTCGATCTCGGTTCCAGTGTGTTTCCGTATTCGGGCTATGCCCTCACGTTCGTAGATGTAGTCTCCCAAGTGAAAAACGAGATCGATGTCTTCCTCCGCCAGGTGGCGGAGGGAGGTGTATAATCCCTGCTCGTAGTGCTGGCAGGAAGCGAACACGAAATTGAGCCGGTCTACGGCGGCGTCGTGAGGGGGAACGGTACGGGTGCGGCCGATGGGGCTCTCCTCGCTTCCGGCGCTGAACTGGTACCAGTACCATCGGTCGGACTCGAGGCCGCTCACCTCGACGTGCACCGAGTGGGCCGAGTCTGGCGCCGCGATCGCGGTACCCTGCTGCACGATGTTTCTCATGTTCTCGTCAGCGGCGAGGCGCCATTGGACCCGCACATTATCGAGGGGCATGCCGCCGCCCTCGAGCGGATCGGGAGCGAGCCGCGTCCACAGCACGACGCCATCGGCGAGCGGGTCGCCGGACGCCACGCCTAGGCTGAAAGGGTAGGCGGAAAATCTCGGTCTCTTCCACGTGGCGCGGCCCGAGGAGGAGATGCCGGCCAAGGCGAGGCTCCCCCAGGATAGGTTGCCCAGAAAATTCCGTCGGTCCATTCTTCGCTCCTCGTATCCCCGCTGATTCCTTGGATATACGGTCGCGCGGCCCGCGCGGCTAGGTCGCCCTACCGCCCTCCTTGATTCCGTCCTATCATATAGGTGGACGCCACCTCGACGAGGAGTCAAGCATGGTTCACCACCGCAAAGCATCAATCTTGTCACTCGTGATGATCTTGAGCGCAACGTGTGTTACCGCCGTGGGTGCACAAGGGCGTCGCGCTGCTACGGGATTCCAGGTCGGCCAATCGTTTCCGGAAATTGCGTTTCCTTCCCTAGAGACCGACCGGCCCATGTCACTGGCCGACTTCCGCGGCAAGAAACTCCTGCTCCACGTCTTTGCCTCTTGGTGAGCTGGTTGCCGAGTGCACGTGCCCGGGTGGCACGACGCGACGAAGGAACTGCAGGACGCCGGCAAGCTTCAGATGGTGGGCATCATCCAGGAGCAACATCCCGACCGTGCCCGCCTCTTCATGCAGTGGAAGAAGATGGGATGGCCGATCCTGGTAGACTCATACAATCTCCTCGACGTCCCGGTGGTGCCGATCACGCTGGCCATCGACGAGTACGGAGTCATTCGCCAAATCAATCCCCCGCGAGGGGATGTCGATCTGCTCGAGCGCACGTTTCTTTCGCAAACGTTCGAGCCACCGGCTTCTCTCGCTGGTGAGCGACTTACGGTCCCGGACCTAAGCTCCCTGAGGCCGCCACCGCGGTCTGGAAATGTCGAAGCGTGGAAGGCGTACGGGGACGTACTTGCCGTGTGGGGCGGGGCAGTGCGACGCGACGACGCGATCGGTGCCTATGCGGCTGCCATCCGCTCCGATGCAGACGATGCCATGGCACAATTTCGACTCGCCGTTGCATACCGCATGCGATACGACTCGGATGCTCGCCGGGACGGAGATTTCAACAAGGCGATCGAGCACTGGGCCAATGCGCTGGAGATCGACCCGAATCAATACATCTTCCGGCGGCGTATCCAACAATACGGTCCTCGACTCGACAAGCCGTACCCGTTCTACGACTGGGTCAACACGGCGAGAGCCGAAGTCGAGGCCCGCGGCGAAGTTCCGTCGCCCCTAGTGGTCGAGCCCCGCGGTGCGGAGTTCGCCCACCCGACCGAAAGCTTCACGCCATCCGAGGCGCCGGAGGCAGAGCCCGACCCCCGGGGCCGCGTGCTTCGGGACGAAAGCCAGTTCATTACAATCGAGACCATCGCCGTTCCGCCGGTGATCGAACCGGGTGCGACCGCCCGCTTCCACATCGTGTTCAGGCCGGTTGAGGAAAACCTGTCGCATTGGAACAATGAAGCGGAAGAGCTGGCGTTTTGGATCGACCCACCGCGCGGCTGGGAAGTGGAGCGCCGTTACTTGACACTTCCCCTACCGCCTGAAGTTGTAAGCCAGGAAGCTCGCGTTCTCGAGGTGGAAGTCCGCGCGCCGGAGGGATCCAGGTCCGGGAGCGTGACTATTCCGGCGTACGCACTCTATTACGTGTGCGAGGACGTAAACGGCGTGTGCATGTACCGGCGGCAGGACGTGGAGCTGCAGGTTGCCGTGAGAAGACAGTAAGAGAGATAGCTACCCGGCGGAGCCATCACTTACGTGCCATTCCCTGCGGGCTGGAGTGCAACGGCGGCGGCCCCCCTCGTTGCCGCCGCTCGAGCGCTTCTGCCGGAGTCTCCATCGATTGGGCGATCCAGAGCGCCGCCGCCCGATCGATCGGACAGAGCCCAGCTTCATCGGGGCGTGGCATGACGCTCGCCGGGTAGTAGGCGATCTCCTGGGTTTTCTGGATCGTCGTGCTCTTGGTGAGATTCAGCCCGCGGGCGTGCGTGCCCTTAGCAGCTCGCACGGTGCCGTCGTCCAGCCGCTCGAGATCGCTCCACCACTTCTTGATGGGGTTTCGATCACCGTGGCCTACTCGGTCGTCCAGCCGGGCGATCCAGCGGCGGGTGAACGGCAAGTGTATGGCAGCCCATAGAAAAAATCTCTGCGATAGCAATCCCTCGTTGGCGAAGGGACACACCTTCATGCATCGCCCGCAGGAGGATCCCTTCGGGTTGGTGACACGGTAGCGCGTGCACCGTTCGACGTCGGGTTTCCACATCTCGTATCCGTTGAACACGACTTTGTTCTTGTACGAGATGGCATTGCATGGGCACTCCCGCGCGCACTTCCGACACTTGCTGCACGTGTCCTGCAGTCCGAAGTCGATCGGACGGTCGATCTCGAGCGGCATGTCGGTCGTGATGACGACGGACTTGGAGCGGGGCCCGAGAAACGGATTGAGAACCAATTCACCAATTCGGCTCAGCTCGCCGAGGCCGGCCAGCAGGAGCAACGGGAGTTGCAGCACCTCACTGTCTCTATGGGTTTGCGCCCGCGCCGAGTAGCCGAGGCTCCGGATCTGAGCGGCGATCAGTCCGGCGATCTCGGCTCCTCGGAGGTACGCCCGCATCGACTGGGTTCCGCTGATCCAGTCATCTCCGCTCGCTCCCTCCACGGTGTCGTGTCCCTGGTCGATCAGGAGAACGATCGCGTACTCGTGATGCGGTTGGATGGGCCGGCCGTCCGGATCGTGTGAGTACCATGCGTATGCTTCAGCTTCACAGATCCCGACCATGTCGGCGTTCAGGTAATACGCCAGCGACTTCACCGCCCGGGCGTTGCCCGAGGCGTCGATTGGGTCCGACGGCGTTGCCGCCGCCACGTCGCCGTCTTGCAGCGAGGTCAAGGCGCTGTCGAGAGGACTCATCGCATAGGCAAGCGGATGCTTCGTTGCGAACCGGTACCTCTCCCGCTGCGTCCTGCTACCGAGATCGCCGCGTCCCGCACGGCTGAAAAAGGAAGCCCGCTGGGGAACGCGGGGCACTTCGTCCTTGAAGATCGCGGTCGTCGGGGTATCGCGACGGCGAATCCGCTCCATGGGATACAGCCCAAGGTGTGACAACCGTCGCTGTTGGAGCCTGCGTTCCAACTCCGATCTCGTCCCTCCGATTCCCAGCCAGTGATACAATCGAATCATTCCCCGGCGCAACGCGCCGCCGGTTGCCAGTGGCCGGTCCGGTTGAAGGGGAAGGGATGTAACCACAGCGGCGATAGCAAAGCGCCCGCCGATGAACGGTGCCCGGTGCCGGCCGCCATTCCGCTCCACGAGTCCTGCGCACCGCGCCAGCTCTTCGAGATCGACGGCAGAGTGGCCGCGCACATGGACATGGGCCGAATACCCGAGCTGTTTGATGTAACCTGCGACGACGGTGGCAACCTCTGCCCCTCGCAGCGCAGCGCACTCGTCGGCCGTTCCGGCGACCCATGCAGCCGCGCAGTTGTCGGATTCCGGCTGGCGGCCGTGTTCTATGAGAAGGACTATTGCGAAGCGCTCGCCGGTGCCGTCAGGAGAATCCTGTGCCGGCTTCAACTCGCACACGCCC
>JADFIT010000102.1 GCA_022566515.1 Gemmatimonadota bacterium | reverse complement strand
TGGGTGCGGCGTGGCCATCGACGATGAGCAAACCCCTCGCCGAGGTGATGCACGAGAACATCCTGCGAGTGGGCATGCCCAAGTGGTCGGACAAAGACATTCAGCTCGCCGAGGCGGCGCAACGCGAGTTGGGAGTAGACGTCGTGGGCCTCCCGGAGGAGATCGACGAGGAACTGAAGGAGTCAGACCAGGGGATGGGCGGCGGGAGCGACGACATCGCGGAAGTCTCCTGGAATCTGCCCACCATTCGGCTGCGGTATCCTGGCAACATCCCGGGCATGACCGGTCACCACTGGTCCAGCGGGATCGCCATGGCCACTCCGATCGCGCACAAAGGCGCCAACGCCGGCTCGCAGGTGATCGCGATGACCGCCATCGACGTCCTCACCGACGCCGATCTCGTAGCCGAGGCGTGGCGGTATCACCGTGAAGTTCAGACCAAGGAGTACCAGTGGGTCTCGCTGATACCCGAAGGTGTGGAGCCCCCGATATTCCTGAACGAGGAACGCATGGCTCGATTCCGCCCGCTGCTGGAGAAGCTGAAGTACGATCCGTCGAAGTATTCGACCTACCTGGAGCAGCTGGGGATTGAGTACCCAACCGTGAGGGAGAAGACTGATGCGGGAGGCGAGGGAAGGTAGTCCCACTCCCCACTGTCGAATATCCAATATTCAATATTCAATATTCGATATTCGAGGAGTGGGGAGTGGGGAGTGGCCCTACACCCCCCGCCTCGGGTTCACCACGTTACTGAAGATCGAGCCGAACGTGTAGCTGAATCCGAAATTGAGGCGGTATTCGAAATCCGTCTCGCGCTGGCGGCGCTGCAACAGGATCTCCTCTTCTGTCAGGTCGCCCCCTTGAAGAAAGATCTGGTCTTTGATTCGTGTGAAGCTGCCATTGGCGTTGATGTCGAAGCCGCGTGCTACCCGGAACCTGAGGCGACCCGATACCCGCACCCGGTGCAGGGCGAAATCGTCGAGGAAGTTCCGCGCGTCCACCGAAAGGTTGGAGCTACCCCAAGGTTGCCGCACTTCGTAGGAGACGTTTAGGCGGTGATTGGCCCGAGTATCCTCGGTCACGCCGAAGATCGTAGGCTCCTCGAAGTTGAACCGGGACACGCCGATCGAGTACATGATGGTGAGTTGCCGTCTGGTGGATTCCGAAAACGGAAATAGGCTGTACTCGACGCCGCCGGCCACTCTGAGTTCGAAGTCCTGGTTGGTAAACGTGGAGGCGCTGACCGACCCTTCGAGTCCGGCCGCCCAGTGCTCGAGACCGAGGCTCCTTACGATTCGTCCCTCAAACTCGTAGTTGCGCCTGTCGTCGATGATGCTCGAATCTTCGTCGATGTCGATGGTTCTCCTGCTGGCACTTCCTCCGCCGTCGAATTCGATCTTCCATTTCTCGGTAATCCGATCGGCCGATAGCGAGCCCCGGATCGAGAAGCTTCGCTCCTGACTCTCCCCGCCGCCGCCACCGTTTATCCCTATCCGGAACACCCAGAAATTCCAGGGATCCTCTTCCAGCCCTACAACACCTGACCGTCTTTCCTCTTCAGGTGGGGTGTACAGGATCCGCAAACGCTGCGCGACGGGAGTTGTTGCTACAAAGGGTATCAGCCCCAGGGCCAACGTCCTCGTCTGGGCGTCGCGTGTTTCGTTGCTGGTGTTGGTGCTGCTTGCGATGAAGCGAAGCGTGTCTGCGCGGCCAGCGAACTCCTGCAGGCCAATGAAGGCGAAGGTGTATTCGTTGCCGGCGCCGGAGCGCTGTTGGGTAATCAATACATGCACGTCTGCAACACGGCGATCCCGGACGTAGTTGACGAACGGTACCTCGCGGCGGAAATGGTCCCGGTCACAGCGGCGGGAGCAGTCCAGGAAGACCCGGAGCGTGCTGTTGCTGGTACGGGTCGTGTCCTGGGCGAGCAGGGGCTCTACAGAAACGCCGAGTGCGACACAAAGTGAGGCCACGGCGAAAAATGTTGATTTCATTAGATCCAGGTTTGGGTCTCAAAGATGAGGGAAGGGAGTTTGACACCAGTACGCGCCTGGGTTGTTGTACGCTGCAAGTGGGGAGTGGGGAGCCAGCAGCCGCACCAGCGCCGCCACGCATTCGGGATCGAACTGGGTTCCGGCATTCTCGAGCAGCTCGCGCCGGGCCGCGTCGAGGGAGAGGGATGTGCGGTAGGGACGGGCGCTCGTCATGGCATCGAAGGCGTCCGCCACGGCAACGACGCGCGCGGCTAGGGGAATGTCGTCGCCACTGAGGCCGTCGGGCGTGCCGGTGCCGTTCATGCGTTCGTGATGCCACCGAACTACCTCTTTAACCGTGAGATCAACGCCCATCAGCGGAGCGATGATCTGCTCGCCGATCATCGTATGCCGCATGACTTCATCGTATTCGTAGTCGGTAAGCGGGCCGCGCTTATGGAGCAACCGTTCCGAGATGCCGATCTTGCCGATGTCGTGCAACTCCGCCGCAAAACCGATTTGCCGCACTTCGGCCGGCGACAACCCCAACTCCTGTGCCACCGCTTTGGCCAACAGGCTCACCCGCAGGGCATGGCCTGCCGTATAGGGATCCTTTGCCTGGAGTGCGTGGGCGAGGGATTTGAGCGCACTGAGAAACAATTCCTGCGCGAAACAGTCTGGGATCTGGGAGCGACGCACCGGGAATCGTGTCCGATCGCTCTGGGCCCAATGGCGTGAGCGTGTACGGTCGTGTGTCGCTGGGAGATGACTTGCCACCTGAACCGCCCCTTGCTGAATCCGCGTATCGATGCCGTCACCTGCGGTGAACAGCGATGCAATTCCGAGGCCGCACCAGCCGAGTACTGTAAGTCATTCGGAGAAAAGGACTTGTGTGAAATCCTCCCGTGGGTCAAAACGCTCCATATGGAATGACAAGTGGTGCAAAACGTCCCAGACGGGCCGGCGTTCGTTGGCCTGATTACCGGTGCTGTGTTACGCGTCACTGCGTCTGGCGACATCTGGGTGAGTGGTACAATCAGACCCATCTGGTACGATCTGCCCCACGTGGAGCAGCGCGGCCACGTGTCCAAGTAGCTGTACCCGTTGCGGTTACGGAACGTAGGCGGGTGGGTACGCATCGTGCATGGAGTAGCAAGTGGAAAAGATCAGGATCATTCTCGTGAACTTCTCAGAATCGTTCGCCCAGGTTTGGGACGGTCTCGCTCGCGACCTCGGCGTGGAGTGGGAGCAGCTGGAGGGCAGGGATCCCGACGCTGCCGGTCCCGACGTTGCCGCATTCCTGCTGGCCGCCGGTGGAGCCGAAGGCGATGTGGTGGATTGGCTGGACAATCACCAACCTCCCGCGGGTGTGCCTACGTTTGCGATAGGATCCGACACCGGACGCCGGATGGCGACCCATATCGTGTCCGCCGGTGCGAGCGATTACTTCGCCCTTCCCGAGGATTTGGAGATTCTCCGCAATTCGGTTGCAGCGGCTGTGGAGCGGCGGCGTGTGGCCATGCGGCGCATGGTCCAGCAGCGCGGAGAGGCGAAGAACGATGCCTTTGCCAGCATCATAGGAGAGAGCCCGGCCATCAAGAAGGTGTTAGCCCGGGCGGCACGCATTCTCCAGCGGGCCGACGCCACGATCTTGATCGACGGGGAAACAGGCACGGGCAAAGAGCTGGTGGCGCGTGGGATTCATGACGGCGGGCCGCGGCGGGGCGCACCGTTCGTCGCCGTAAACTGTTCGGCGCTACCCGATCGGCTGATTGAATCCGAACTGTTCGGTCACGAGCGCGGTGCCTTTACGGACGCGACGTCGACGAAACCGGGATTGTTCGAGGTAGCCGACGGTGGAACCATCTTTCTCGACGAAATCGGCGATCTGCCCCTGGAGGTTCAAGCGAAGTTCCTCCGTGTCTTGCAGGACAAACAGGTTCGTAGAGTAGGTGGAACGAAATCCCGCAAGGTTGATCTTCGCATCATTGCCGCCACGAATGAGGATTTGCCCCGCCACATTCAAGACGGCAAGTTCCGTGAAGACCTCTACTTCCGTCTCAGTGTCATCACGTTGACCCTCCCGCCGCTGCGCGAGCGTGGCGACGACTTGATGCTGATCGTTGACGCACTCTTGAAGGAGCTGGCCGAACACCACGATCTTCCAGTTCCCGACATAACCCCCCAGGCACGGCGTTCACTACTGGACTATCACTGGCCGGGGAACGTTCGGGAACTCAGGAACGCCGTTGAGCGTGCACTATTGCTCTCTGCCCCTGGAGAGCTCGACCCGCGCGAACTGAGACCTCAGTCGGAGACGATCGCGCGACAGGGCGGGCCGATTCCGTTTCCCGCCCGTCTCGATGACATCACAGTCGCGGCGGCCAACGCCATGTTGGGCCTTGCGAACGGGAACCGTAGTGAAGCAGCGCGTCGTCTGGGAATCTCTCGCCGCCGGTTGCGTCGCTTGCTGGAAGGTGGGAGAGGGGAACTCTGAAGTTGATGGGAGAGGAAGCCATGTGTAAGAGAGCAATTTTCGTCGCGCTGGGGCTGCTGGCCAGTTCCGCGTGCGCCGGTCCTACGGGGGTTCGGGGGCCGTCCGATTGCATCGCAGTGGCAGTGGGCATCGGCCGCAATGTGGAGCTGCACATCCTGAGGCAAGCGAAGTCCGCACCATCGTTTGAAGCGTACGAAATCACGGTCTGGGCAGTTCGCGGCAATGCGACCCCTCTGAGGGTTTCCTATTCGTCAGCATCCGGGAGCGAGGGCGAAACCCTCTTGACAATGTACGGTCCGAAGAGCGTCATCTGGTTTCACCCGGACGGTACCAGGCTCACGAAGGGTGACTCCGGCGAGATCACGATTTCCCTCGATCTTGGGCGCTGGTGGAAGGAGGACGGTTCCGAGTATTCGGCCGCCAACAGCACGCTGGATGTGTGCATTGGGCGGGTGTCCGACGTTGCGGTGTCCTGGTAAGGCGTGGATCGAGCCGTGAAACAGTCACTCAAGAGATTGAACAAGGCATTTGAGCTCTCAGAGGGCGGCGAACACTCAGCCGTTGTCGAGTTCCTCTCTCAGTGCCCCGCTGAGGAAATCGAAGAGTCTCCCACACTAGCACTGTTGCTTGGTTCAGCACTCGCACGACTCGGGCGACAGGACGAGGGTTTGCCCTTGGTGGATCGCTCGCTTGCCAAAGCGCGGGAGCGGGGCGACCGGGCAATAGAACTCCATGTGTTGAACGCGCGCGGCGCCATTGCCCTGGTCACGGGGCGGATCGACGAAGCGGAGGAATTCTTTACGCGCGGGCTCAACACTGCAAAACGGTTGGATGATCACGCCGCGGTGGCCCGATGCTCCAATAACCTGGGGATCATCGAGTACTATCGCGGCCGTTATGGTCGGGCAATCAGCGCTTACAATCTGGCATTGGCCGCCTTCCAACAGGTCGGGTCAAAGCACGGCGTGGCGGAGGTAGAGCACAACATCGGTCTGACCTATCGTGATCAGGAACAGTACGATCGCGCTCTCGAGCAGGCGGGTCGCGCCGTCCGCGCGGCAAAGGATGCGGGAGATCGAGCGCTGGGCGCGTTGACCCTCGCCGTGCGGGCTGAGATTCGGGCGCTCATGGGCGACATGAAGTTGGCGCGGCGCGAAATTGACCAAGCGTTGGCCGTGCATCGGAAGCTTGGTGACGGACCCAGAGAAACGGTCGACTTGCGCATCCTCGGCCGTATTCTGGCTTTGAATGGTGCCGCCGAAGAGGCCGAGCGCTTATTGCGAGAGGTGATCGACCGGGCGGGCAATGAACAGCGTCCCCGGATCCAGGCGGATGCGCAACGCGATCTGGCGCGGCTACTCATGAAGATGGAGCGCCCGGACGAAGCGACGGGAATCGCTCGTGAGGCCCGTGTTATTTACAGTGACTGCGGCGCCGAAGCGGAAGTGCGGAAACTGGACGACCTCGTCGGGAATTGATGGGGAGTGGGGAGTGGTCGCTCGGGTGGCCAGCAGCGGCCATCCTAACCATACACGTCCCACTCCCCACTCCCCACTCCCCACTATTCCGCCCGCAACGCATCCACCAAGTTCACCCTCGTTGCCCTCCGCGCCGGAACCAAGCACGCGAGGATGCCCGCGAGGCCGAGGGCCCCGACGACGTCACGGCGGATCGCAACATGTCCCACAAACACGGATTTGCCATCACGTAACGTCCCTTGGGGTTCAGTGTGGCAACGCACCCAGCGTAGGAGCTTCGGGCCACCATATCGAAGATCAGGTCGTATCTTTGGCCGGATTTAGTGAAGTCTTCTGTGGTATAGTCGAAGAAGTGGTCGGCCCCAATACGACGCAACATGTTCTGTTTGATCCCAGTATCAACCGCCGTCACCTCGGCTGAACCTACCCCGGGCCGGGCGTTGTGGTGTCGGTGATTGCTATAGAGCGTTGGCGCCGGAGGATTGTAGTTGTGTCGATGAGCGTCGGTGGGCGTTGTGACAATGTTTGTGACAATTATGGCGTGAACCTTCGATGACGTTGCCGGGCTCGCGCTCCATCCTGCCAGGCCACATCTTTCCCCTCATAATCGGGGAGACTTAACTCCGCTTTCTGCCGGTGGCCCTCCCGGCCCCGCCGCCTGACCGACGCCCCCTAGGACGCCCGCCCGACGACGCGACCTTTCGAGCCATCGGTGATCATCGTGCCCGGAGACTTGGAACCATGATCCACTTGTGTCGCGTCGCGCTCGCCCTTGTCCTTGCAACGTCGGTGCTCCCGAATGCTGCTGCCGCCCAAGACGACGGCTGGCGCACCATCGAGTTCGAGACGAGCGAGGTCACGACCCCGGATGTCGCCCTCTCGCCCGACGGGGAGTGGCTGATCTTCACAATGCTCGGCCACCTGTTTCGATTGCCCGTCGAAGGGGGCACGGCCGAGCAGCTCACCTTCGGGCCGTATTACGACACCGACCCGGTGTTCTCGCCCGACGGCGTGCGGGTCGCATTCGTCTCTGACCGCGACGGGAGCGAGGGCAACGTCTTCGTTGTCGACTTGTCTACTGGCGCGATTACGCAAGTCACACAAGAACCCTGGGCCGCTCGGCCTACCTGGACTCCCGATGGACGGGGAATTGTCTATCTGCGCATGGTGCGCGAGGTGCTAGGCTTGACCCCGCTCCCGAGGCATTCCCTTCCTGACCTCGTGTCGGCTCAGGTACGGCGGGTCGCGCTGAGCGGCGGAGCGCCAGAAACCCTCACCGATGAACCGCGCGTGATCGGGTCGGTGTTCCACCTGCCAGATGGGCGCGTGGGCTGGGCGATGATCGATCTGGACATCGATGAAGCGACCATCCGTGCCAGTACCCGGATCGAGATTATGAACGCTGACGGCGCAGTAACGCACCTCGCGACGCTGGGGGGCTACGCTGCTCCGGTCGTTCCAAGCCCGAGAGGTGACGGGTTCTATTACCGCCGGTTCGCGCCCGTACTTCGTTGGTCCGCCCGACCCACGGACGATGACCTTGGATTCCTCTCGCTCCAGGATGGAGCCGAGCAACGACTCATGACATTGTCGCCACACAGAGGCTGGTCGCCGCGCTTTGCCGTGACCGCCGACGGCGCAAGCCTCTACATGGGCTCGCGTGGCCGGATCTGGAAGATGGCCCTGCCCAGTGGGGTACGCGAACCCATTGCATTCAGTGCGACGGTCAGACATGACCTCAAGGACCCTGTCACCCCACAAAAAGTCGCGTTCTTGGCCGGCGACTCGGTCAAGCCCCTCAGCATTCTTGAACCCCGCATGTCGCCCGATGGCAGCACGCTGGTCTTTGGCGCAGCAGGCCATCTCTGGAGCCAGTCACTCGATGGCGGCGAGGCGCAACGCCTCTTTGATGGTAGCGCCCTGGAACGCGCGCCGGCGTTCTCGCCCGATGGGCGCCAGCTCGCATTTGTACGCACCGAGCGTGGGCAGGAGGAAGTCAGGATCTTGGACTTCGACAGCGGCGTCGTGCGGACGGTGACGTCGGGCCTGAGCTATTGGGGTCTGGGCTGGAGCCCCGACGGGCAGCGATTGGTCTATGTGGAGAGCCAGCGGTCTGGAAACCGTATCGTGGAGCTTGATCTCAGCACCGGCGAGACCAAGCAGGTCATCGATGTCCGATTTAGGAGGGTCGTTCGTCCGCACTTCTCGGCGAATGGTCAATCGATCTTCTTCTCCGATGGAGACCCAGGCGAGGAAAATGGCAGGCTCTTTCGCTTGTCGCTCGAGGAAGACGCGGAACCCATGCCAGTCAGCCCTCCCGAACTGGTCCTGGCGCGAGCACTCGTGTCGCCGGACGGACGGTGGATCGCCTTCATGCGCAGCCGAACACGGATTTCGATTGCACGAGTCCGAGAAGGAGCATCGGTCAAGGCGGAGGATGTCCTGCAGCTAAGCCCCGCATGGTTCGATGTGGGAGGCTTAGACACGTTCATGTTCACACCCGATTCTTCGGCGGTGGTCTACGCGGTCGGCAGCCGCCTCTGGCGGCATCCGATAGGGGGCGGCGAGCGGGAGGAGATTCCGATTCGCTTACAGTTGAGAGGTCCCACGCCACCTCCGCTGCTGCTCCGGCGGGTTCGCGTGCTCGACTTTCCTTCTGGAGGCTTCGGGAGCGAGACCTCTGTGTTCATTGAGGGAGGGCGCATCCGCGCGATTGGCCCCGAGGCGGAGCGCTCAGTTCCCCCTGAGACATTGACGATTGACGCGGATGGACGTTTCGCCATCCCGGGGCTCTTCGATATGCATCAGCATTACTCCTGGATGATCGGGGACGCCCACGGCGATAGCTGGGATCGGGATCGTGGATTCGATCCCCTCCAGGTGTTCATAGCGTATGGCCTGACGTCGGCGCGGGAACTGGGTGGCCAACTCGCGTTCGTGAATGCCCTCGTAGATCGCACCCAAACGACCAGCGACCCTTTGCCCCGCTGGTTCTCGTCGGGAGATATCTTCGAGGGCCGGGAGACGTTCACGAGCATACCGCTACGGATTCGTAATGAGGTTGAGGCTCGAGACTATGTGCGCCTCTGGAAGGAGTGGGGCGCACATTTCATCAAGGTGTATCCCTCTCTCTCCTGGCCCTTGCAACGCGCGGTGGCCGAGGAAGCACGCTTGCAGGGTCTACCCGTGGTGGGGCACGGCAGCAACGGGGTGGAAGAAATGGTCAAGAGTGTGACCCTGGGCTATACCAGCGTCGAACATAACTTGCCGGATCGCCCCTACGACGATCTGCTCCAGTTACTCGCAGCCTCGGAGACTCGTTGGGAGCCGACGCTGTTGACGAGAACCGACCTGTTGTCCGACGAACCCGAACGCTTAAACGATCCGAAGCTTCGCAGTTTTTACCCTCAAGTAGCTGGCCAGGATTACCTGCGTAGTGCCTTCTTGAGGATGGCCGACGGGCGGGAACGCAACCTGGTTTGGCTTGCGGGCGTCCGTGATGCACATCAGCGCGGTGTCACGCTGCTGGCCGGCACGGACCGCCTCCCGGGTGCCTCTCTCCATTGGGAGCTGGAGCTTCTGACCCGAGCCGGCATCCCGCCGCTCGAAGTGCTGCGAATCGCCACCCAGCAGGCGGCAGAAGCCGTCGGCGCCGCGGATGACCTGGGCACGCTCGAGCCCGGCAAGCTGGCCGACATCGTGTTGCTCGACGCGAATCCTCTGGAAGACATTCGCAACACGCAGACGATCTGGCGGGTGATCAAGGGTGGGTGGGTGTTCGATCCGGAGGCGTTGCGACCCGAGCGGAACTAACGCGCCAAGAAAGAACAGGCCCGGCAGGACTCGAACCTGCAACCCGCGGTCTTGGAGTTCTCACCACTCTTTTGCGTGTGGTTGCGTCTGGTTCGATCTGACTCTCGAAGATGCGGGTCCTACATCCTACATCCCACATCTTATCGTCTTACTGCCCTACCGCCATATTATTCCCGCCATGACAATCGTGCAGCCCAATCGGGTCTTCGCGTTCTTGCTCGTCGCCCTCGGCGTAGCACTCGGCGCACCCGCCGAAGCCCAGGTCTCCGAACAGCTCGTACAGGCGTACCTCTGGCCGAGGACGGCGGCGGAGTTCCGACAGGCCGAAGCCGCTCTGGCCGCCGACCCGTCGCTGGTCGGCGTGACCAGAATGCAAATGCACGACCTCGAAGAGTTGATGCGCTCGGGCCCAGCGGCACGCTCCGGGTCGGCGGCCGTCAGGACCGGTGACTCACTGGATCAGTTCGTGGTGGAGGGTCCGGGTGGCCGAGCGATCCCTGTCTTTGTGCGGCTTCCCACCCGATACACCCACGACAACGAGTGGCCTCTCATGTTCGCCATGCACGGGGGACCGCCGGGTAACGCGGACGGGGCTGTGCGAAGCGCCTTGCGAATGATTCAGGTCTGGGCGGAAGCCGCGGAGGCAGCCGGTTGGATCGTCGCGTCCCCGGCAATGGTTTCTACGGTTGCCGCTGATGGGCGGACACGCGACCGCCTTCCATATGAAATTTTTCATCCAGAAGAGGCGCGCGCCGTCATCGACGCGGTGCGGAAGCGGTACAACGTTGCGCCGGATCGCATCGTGTCCACCGGCATCTCGCTGGGGTCGAACTTTTCCATCGGCTTCGGTGCTGCACATCCCGATTGGTTCGGGGCCATCGTCCCCGTCTCGACCGAAGGAGATTCGCGCGAGCTGCTGCTGCGCAACTTGCAGTCGGTGTCCATGTACCTCCTCGAGGGGTCGCAAGATCAGAATATTCGCGGAGTGGGTGGGCCCCGAGCCCTGAACAACATCCTGACGAGTTTCGGCTACGACCTTACCTACCGCGAGTTCAGCGACCGGGCGCACGAGGGATTTCAAGAACACTATCCCGATGTGCTGCGCTGGCTGGACAGCCGGCCCCGGCAAGTGAACCCACGCGAAGTTCTTCGGGTACCACATTCGGCGATCATGCCGGTCGCGCGCCGTGTGCATTGGATCGAGACCGATACACGTCAAGCACTCGTTCGCGCTCGCGTCTCGAGCCCGACACGGATCGACATCACCGCGCGTTGGGCGGGTGAGTTGACGCTGTTTCTGAACGACCGACTGGTCGATTTGGATCAACCCATAGCGATTTGGGTGAACGGCGAGCGCGTGTTCCACGGCGCCGTGGAGCGTTCGATCAGGACCGCGCTGGAAGAGGCCAGGCGACTCAACGACGGGCGACGCGTCTACGCGGCTCGCGTTGTCGTGGCTCTCCCCGCAACCGACGCGGCGATCGCCCTCGGCAGGGGATTGTGGCAGGACTTCGCGCCGCAGCATCCGGAAGGGCAACTGTCATTTTGGGAGATGTACGCAACGCGAGCCCTGGAAGAGCGATTTCCCAGCGTTGGGTTGACCGGTGACGAGGTGCCTTTTCCCGAGTCGGTGGTTCCGTCGGCGCCCGAGCAGGTTGCCGTGCTCGTCACCCACGTCGAAGCCGATGGTCCGGCCGGGCGGGCGGGAGTCCGGACGGGTGATCTTCTGATGACGGTCGGTGGTGAGCCGTTCTTCCGGGGCCGCGGGGGAGTG
>JADFIT010000238.1 GCA_022566515.1 Gemmatimonadota bacterium | reverse complement strand
ACGTCAAAGCCGACGCCTGGAAGTATGATTACTCCGGCGTTTCGCGCCGCTTCGTCCCGCGTGTGCAACGACTCGAAGACGCGAATCTCACCCGTGATATCGAGATAGTGCGCGCCCGTCTTCAGACACGCATCTACCATTGGCCGACTGGTGGCAGAGTAAGGCCCAGCGGAATGCAGCACAAGCGTCACGTCCGCCAACCCGCTCGTCACCAGATCCGGATTTTCGAGACCAAAGGCACGATGTTCGAGTCCGAGTTCCTTGGCCAGGCTCGATACCGGTTCGCTGCGGCGGCCGGCCAACACCGGGGTCATCCCCCGAGCGACGGCCTCTCGCGCAATCAGCTCGCCGGTGTATCCATACGCTCCGTAGATCATCCATCGCTGGTTCACGCGAAGAGCATAACGCGCCGGCTTCTAGGCGCCAATGGCACCGCCATTCGTTGCCCGGACGCTAACTTGGTCGTAACCGCCAAGCCAAAGCTGTCAATTAGCGGGACGGTAGCCGGCTGCGTCCGGTCAGCCGCTGATAATCGACCCCCGGCGGTAACCCCTGGGGAAATCGCGTGTGCGGAGGTAAGTCTCTCCATGCGTCGATGTTCTCCCAGCGCGCGCCGGCGATCGACGGGGCAGCAGCAGCCCCCACGAGGCCCCAGAGAGCGGCTGTTGCCATAAACACGCCACCACAATCCTCTGTCACTGTGCTGCACGCCGCGGTCAACGCGGCACCGGTCACCAGCGCGCCGATGCCCGCCCAGGCCCACGCCATCCCCGCACCCATCTTCTTACGATTCACGCGTACTCTCAACACGGCGCCCCTCGGTACGGACACCAGGCGTCCAGGCAGCAGCAACCAAAGACTGTCACGGCTCGTGGCAATCAGCTCCCCCTCCTCCAATGGAACCCTGCGACCGGCAAAGGGCTTCAAGCGCACGGTGCTCCCCAAAATCTTGGTTGAGTCCATCTGCGCGGCCGCAGGATTGTGGCATAGTGCCAGCAGCGCCAGGATCATTGTGACTACACGCATGATCACCTCCCGAACCGGCTGTTCCAGAAATTCACCTCGAAATCCGCCTCCCGACGTTTGTACTCACCAGCGAGCGCCTTGAGCGCAGCTTCAGGATGCGTCAGCATCAGCGCAACCATGGTCGGATCCTCTTCTGCCAACCACTCCGCCCGCATCCACTCGTAGTAATAGCCACTACTCTCCAGAAACAGCTCATACAAGTCTGTATCGCTGGGCAGCCTGAAGCTCAGCAGGTACTCATCCCCCGGATGGGTAAACAAGTACCTGTTGGCGTCGTGAAGGATCTCGCGTTCTTCCCCGGTTGTGCCCTTCAAACGTCGCACCTCAAACGGGTCCAGCACCGTCGCGGTTGTGGGGGAAGCCGTAACGAGACCGACGTACCCAATCCGCCAACTCCCGCGCGCCATGTTCAAGCGAACCCGTACCGAGTCTGACGCCGGCGGGAGCGTGAACGGCACCATCTGCACGTCCGAGGCGATGGGGCCGGCTTCACTGAAGCTTCCAATCGCACGCCACGGCCCCGAGTCCACGGCAATGGACACCTCGATGGACCCTACGATGTTCGCCATGCGCCACGCCGCTCGTCGCGAAAAGGGGTCGCCGCGCTCGAGCGTCGCCAACCACGTGGCGGCCTCGCTACCCATGTAGGCCATCATCTGATACAGCAGGAACGTCGACACGAACGTCTGTCGTGCCTCGAGGACGAGGCCGACGTTGCCCGCGGCGGCAGGGAACACCAGCTCGACGGTTTCCCGGATCCCCAGGTCCGCCGAGTCGGTGAGGGATCTGTATTCGAGAGAGTCACGGAACAGCAGGTTTCCCAGGCAATCTCCCTGAGGGCTGCGGCATCTCACCGCACCCAGCGTCCCCGAGGCCTCGTAGAAATCACCCTCAGCCGTCGCAAAAATCTCCGTGTCCGCCGGCTTTGGCACCGCATGGAGTTGCACATAACGAACGGCATGAGTCTCCAACGCCTCATTCGTCATACGAACATCGACGCGAACTCCGCCCGGTCGGGACACGCCGAGCGCGTCAACATCTCGTGCTTCGAGGACTTTGGCTATGCTGGACGAGAACCCTTCGGCACGGGGTCGGTCGGTGCTCACGTCGTCTAGGTAGAACGTCGGGCAGGATCCGAAACACGATTTCGGATCGGCTACGCAGGTGAGGGTGAACGCACCCCACACGGTTGACCATACCGCCAGGAGCGGGATCCCGAACGGAGCCACACTTCTTGGCTCGTTGGTCTCGGCGAAGATGACCGAATCCATGGGCACGCTGAACGTTCCGCGAGACACCACTTGGCGATCGATACCGTGCAAGGCTCCGCTGCCAACTATCACGGAATCCGCCAGCTCAAAATTCCAAGCATCGAGTGCGTACAGTTCGCCGCTCATCAGGTGGAGTTTGACAGGCGCCTGTGTATTGCGAATGTGAGGGATCGCATCGACCTCGTACAGCTGGCGGCGGCCTACGTTGCATGCGCTCGATGTCAGCACACACAGGAGCACCGATACCTTCACTGCTTGTTGCAGCCTTCGCATGGTGTCTTCCTCGATTGCGGGTTGGCGCTGGACTTCGCAGGATACCGGTCGGTCCGGCATCCGCTCGGCACCGTAGCACCGGGGCGTCAAGCCAGCGTCAAGCGGCGGCCAGATCGCCTAGGGAAGCCACTGAAAAAGTGCCGCGTATTGCGCGTCGGTTCGAGCGTTAAGAAGCGCTCGCTCGGGCGATGGCGTGCTCATTAGCACGCAACCGCGATAGCGGCCGAGCGCGCCGCGCGTGATCGCCGCCTCCCCATCCAAGAACGCACGCGGTGCCGGCAACGATCGCGTCGTGATGGCTGCGACGCTCGGCGCCGGGGCGTCGCCGGTCTTCCAAATGGCCTGCAGCAGAGCC
>JADFIT010000101.1 GCA_022566515.1 Gemmatimonadota bacterium | reverse complement strand
TGGAAACATACGGCGGTATGTGGTATTACGCATATGTGTAAGCCGGGGACAGGGGAGATCGCGCAATGCCGGTAAACCCCTTTGGGGGTGAAGGGGTCCGTGGGTTCCGTGGCTGATTTGGGGTGGGGCGGAAGGGCAACGTTGTCCCGGAAGAACCTGAAACTTTGGGCACGGGGGGAGCGTACTGGGCGCAGAGCTAGACAGCGAAGGCGTGCTGCGAACCCCGCCGCCAGGCGAGGTTCTCGTCGGAGGGCCGAGTCGGGTCCACGCTATGCCCGGAGCAGCACGCCTCACTTTTTTTTGATACGGACGGTCGTACACAAACGGCAATCGCGGCCGTGTGGGGCGGCCTGAACGGTAAGGAGCAATACACGCATGGATGCTTCCGCAAGGCCCTTGATCGAGCTAGACGGTATCACCAAAGTGTTTTATACCGAGGAGATCGAGACCCACGCGCTGTCGGGAATCCACTTGAGCATCCAGCCGGGTGAGTATGTGGCCATCGCCGGACCTTCGGGTTGCGGCAAGACCACGCTGCTTTCCATTCTGGGCTTGTTGGACTCATCCACCGAGGGCACGTACCTGCTCGACGGCGAACCGGCGACGGGATTGACGGCGTCACAGCGAGCCTACGTCCGCAACCGGCAGATCGGTTTCATCTTCCAGGCTTTCAACCTGATCGGCGATCTCACCGTGTACGAGAACGTCGAACTGCCGCTGACATACCGCGGGATGCCCGGCCCCGAGCGCAAGAAGCGGGTCCACGACGCCCTGGAGAAGGTGGGGATGGCCCACCGGATAAAGCACTATCCGTCGCAGCTCTCCGGCGGTCAGCAGCAGCGAGTTGCCGTGGCGCGGGCGGTGGCCGGCGACCCGTTGCTGGTGCTGGCGGACGAGCCTACCGGCAACCTCGACTCGACCAACGGCGAGGCCGTTATGGACCTCATGCGCGAGTTGCACCAGGAAGGCGCAACGATCGTCATGGTGACCCACGATCCACGTTATGAGCATTGCGCAGAGCGTGCGGTCCACCTTTTCGACGGCCGGATCGTCGAAGAGAGCGCTGCCGTCCCTCAATAAAGAAGACACAGCCGGCTGCCCGGGGACGTACTCGGCAACGACCCCGGTCGCGATCCTGAGGATTCGACGGTATGTTTTCCGCCTCCCTCAGGTGGGGCGTTCTCCGACCCCGAACCCCCCACCTCGTCATAATCTTTCAGACTGTAGAGAGATCTCTCAATGATCAAGCTGGGGAATCTCGAGAAATTCTACGAGTCGGGCGCAGGTCGGACCTACGTGCTGCGCCAGATCAACGTGGAGGTGAAGGAGGGAGAGTTCGTTACGATCATGGGCCCCTCCGGCGCCGGGAAGACCACGCTACTCAGCATTCTCGGCATGCTGGACGGAGCCTGGAACGGTGAATACTGGCTGTACGACAACCCGGTACACGAACTCAAAGTCAAACACCGCAACGAGCTGCACAAACGCTACATCGGATTCGTCTTCCAGCAATACCACCTGCTCGACGATCTCACCGTCTACGAAAACCTCGACATCCCCCTCTCGTATCGCAACGTCAAGCGATCGGAGCGTGCGGCGATCGTGGCCGACTCCCTCGACCGTTTTCATATTGTCGGCAAGAAAGATCTCTACCCCGGCCAACTCTCCGGCGGCCAGCAGCAACTGGTGGCGGTTGCGCGCGCAGTGATCACAAATCCGAAGCTCATACTCGCAGACGAACCGACCGGTAACTTGCACACCACGCAGGGACGAGAGATCATGGAGCTGTTCAAGCGATTGAACGCGGAGGGAACGACCATCATTCAGGTTACACACTCCGAAGCGAACGCAGCCTACGGCAATCGTATCATCAACCTGCTGGATGGATGGGTCGTAGACAGCAAGAAGTAGGAAGTGGGAAGTAGGAGGTAGGTGAGTTGCCCTCGTCGCACGAATGGCACACACTTGCGACTAGAGGGAGGACCACATGTTAGGCAACAAACCCATGCAGCAGTGGCTCGGTGGCGCTCTTCGTAATCGGCTGGATCCTCCAGTTTGTGGGTCACTTCGTCGAGGGGAAGCCACCGGAGTTCCTTCAGGACTGGCGCTTCTTGTTCGTGGGGCTCCGGTGGTGGTACGCGAAGATTCGGGGCCGCGTCTGAGACGCTGAGGCGGTAGCGGCTCTCACGTCTCAAGATCTTGCAGTTCGTCCTCCAGCAGTTTCCGCTCGTCGTCTGACAGCCCGGCGTCCACGTCGAGCCCCGGCCCGGCGGCCGCAACAGCAACCACCCGTTGTTCCCGGCGGAGGAAGAGCACCAGCAGCGCGCCCGTCACTAGGATGAGCGTGCCAGGAAGGACATAGGCAAGGAGGTTGAATCCGTGCGCCGCAGGGGCCATGAGGAACTCCTCACCGTTCTTCGCCACATACGCTTGGATGATCTCTTCCGCGGTCATCCCAGCGGTGGCCTGTTCCACTATGGTAGCGTGGTGCCCCGGCCAGAGGCTGCATTCGGGATCCGACGTGCGGCATTGATATACGCTGAGCATGCAGCCACAGGTGCATCGCACCTTGCGTTCCACACCGATGATGAACGGGTCGTTGTCGTATGGCGTGGAGAAGAGCTTTCCCAGAACCGGCACGAACCTCTCGCCATTCCCGATGGTGGCCCCCTCCATGCGATCCTGGGGGTCTTGGAGCGCTCCGGGCACGGAAGCGGCCTGCACCCTGCTCGGGAAGGAGACGGCCGGCAACGTCAGTGCTGCCGTCAAGAACGTGCGGCGGTTGGTGATGGAAGACTTCATCTCACTCTCCGGGTCGACTTGCTCGGCGGTCTCTTCTTCTATAAAGAAACAATTAAAGACAGGGCCCCCCTCCAAACAAGGCGAGTCCGTCTCCTTCACTCCATACCACAGGGATGCTGGCTGAACAGGCATGAAAGAGATCCAGCGCTCATCGCAAGGCGAACCAGTAGTTCACCTTGACCATGAACACGTTTTCGGCTGGCGCCGTTATGAGCGCACTCAAGTCACGACTGAAATCGAAATTCCCGTGACGAGACTCGTCTTCCTGGCTCCGTTGCCACACCAGAAACAAAGTGGACCCGGGCCGGTACTCCCACCGGAAGACGACGTTACCCACCAGCGAGCGTACGTTGAAGTCCCTGTCGTTGAGTGAATAGTCGACCGCACCGTCACCGTCGAAGTCGATGTAGCGGCGACCGCTAAGGTCGACGCACGTCCGCCCATTGCGGCAAACATCGTCCTGCCCCACGAGTTCGTGGGCCCCCTCTTCGAACACGTCGAAATCGAACGTCTCCGGCGCCACGAGCTGTTTGTAGCGCACGTAATCGCCGGAAGACAGCAACGGCTGCGCAAAGAGTTGCAGGGTCATTGTCGGGCTGAACACGACATCCAGCCGCGTCTCGAGTGAAATCTCTTGCTGCTCGAGGTCTCCAAAGAGATATCTGGCTCCGAAGGTGGGCTGGTACGGGAGCGCCTCTGTGGTGGCAACGTACTGCGCTGCGGTGCGGCTGCGGCTGTACTGGGGCTCAATCGACAACTCGACGCGAGGAGAGGGACGGAATTCCATCTCCAACCCAGCCTCGACCTTCCAACCCGCGTTCAACTGCATCCACTCGTATTCGATGCTGGGCCCGAGATTGAAAGACTTGCGTCGATCGGTCTGGAATCCCAGCTCTATACTTTGGGAACGCGGGGCGAGGATGAGGGGACCGCCGCGAGTCGCCGTGCGATCCATCATCTGTGGGCTCAGGCTCACATCAGCCTCGACCTCCCAGTAGTTCATCAGCTCCACCCTGCTTTCCAGGCTGAACCGGCCCGAGACATGGCCTCGTTGCCACGAGTCGAAGGACCACACGTCGTCGAGCACGTCGTGGCTGAAGTTCTGGTGGGTCGAGAACGTGACATTGTAACTGCGCAGGTGGGTGCCCGGCTGGATCTCCTGGTATCGCACGCGGGCGCCTCCGTCCAACGCCTCCTGCCTGCGACTGAAGCCGAGGTCGTTGATCTCAAATTCCGGAGTGGTTTCAGCCAGCCAGATCGATCCCGTCCAGTGTTTGCCCCGCCGGCGGGCCAAAGTGAGCCGCCAGTCCACGCCGGAGAGAGACGTCGCCGACGAGTCTATCCCGAGGCGGCGGGCGTCGGGGCGCTGAAAGAAATGGTTGCTGGATCGCTGGATTCTGATCATGGCCGTCGAGTCACCACGCACGAGGCTCGTGGAGACATAGCCGAACACCGCCCACGTCCGGTCGCTCCACTGATGCTCGAAATCGATCGCGGCGCTGAAGGCCGTGCGGGGAAGAAAATCGAATGACCCGTCGGCCGGAAGATCGCGGCCCAGCAAGGTGGCGATCCCGCCAACGGTGGATGTGCCGTCGTTGAAGTCCTGCTGCAGTCGGGCGACTCCGAACCCGGTTCGAGGCTCGACCCGGAACGACTCGGTGGCTCCCGTGCCACCGTAAGCGGCCAGCCCTGTTTCCTCCCGGGTCAGGGCGGCCAGCACGCCGACCGACAACCCACGCGTCGTTCGCCCGGTCACTTTTACGGCGGCCTGGATCGTTGCGGCATCGGGAATATCGGCAAAGTCGGCGTCGGGTGGCGGGCGTCCGTGGGGTGGGCGACCGATCCGGCGGCTGTAGTACAGCTCCTGCCCGGCCGACAGGGAGAAGTCGAAAACCTGGGCGTCCTTCACGAAGAACGGCCGGTGCTCTTCGAAGCGCGTCTCGAAGGCGGTGAGATTGATGACAGCCGGGTCGGCCTCCACCTGACCGAAGTCGGGGTTGATCGTGGCATCGAGTGTGAATTGGGCTCCCAGCCCGTAGCGGAAATCCACACCGACCCGAGAGGCGATGTCGGAGCCGTCGAAGAAAGGATCGCCCGCATCAGCGGGAGCCGTGTACGCGCTGCTGAGAACGTACGGCAGGAACTCGATCAGTCGCGAGGCGCGGGGGATGCGCACGCCCTCGAGGGTCGCGAACTGGCTCACGATACCGTGCTGCAGCTGAGATATCAGCGCAAAGTGTGTCTCTTCATTGGTACGAATGCGCCCCCGGACGAAGTTGACTCCCCAGGTCTGCTCGTCATCCGATGCCTCGTAGCGCATCTGGGACAGGGGAATCCGCAGCTCCACCGTCCAGCCGAGGGAGTCCCGGTGGACCGCCGACGCCCACACCGCGTCCCATGCTCCGTCATCCTCGCTGTCATCGAAGAAATAGACGTCCCCTTGCACGTTGGCGGCGCTGACTTGAAACAGGTAGCCGGTCCTTCGGTCGAGGTTGGGGTCGAACGCCACCTCGAAGTAGTCGAACTGCCCTCGGCCGTCTCGGCGCACGAGCTGGTCGGCGATCGTCTCAGGCTCGGTGTCGTACATCCGAGCGCCGACATAGGCCGCCACGTCGTCGAACAGGATGCGGACCTCTGTTCTCTCCTCCGCGGGAGCCCCCTCGACGGGTTCCCGCTGCACGAGTCCCGTGGCCACGGGGGCGAGCAGCCAGGCGTCTTCGATCATGCGTCCGTCGATTTCGATAGGGCCCAAGCGTTCTACCGCCCGGGCGGTAGGGACCGGGTTGGTCCCCGCCCCGGCTCGGGTAGAGTCCTGGGCAACGGCTTGGCTCGAGAGTAGCAACACCGTGGAGAGGACGCATGTCGTCAGCAGGATCCTCGCAAGCATCTCGAGTCTTGACGGTGCGTTCGTTTTCATTCGCGGTCGATGGCGCAGAACAAAGAATGTAACCCGAGCGTTGTTGCGGCGCGCGGACTCATCAACTGCAACGTCAAGCCGCTCACGATGGGCATCCGGCGCCTCGTCCATGAGCTTCCGGAACAATCTCTGCGATCTCCGCATGCTCGGCGGTGAATACGTCACCGCAATTCGGGCCCGGAGAACTAGCCCCCGTGCATCGTCCTCCCACCGACCACAGTCCGCGCCACCACAATGTCCTTGAGCCGGCTGGGATCCACCTCGTGGGGGTCTTCGGCCAGCAGCACAAAGTCCGCAAGCTTACCCACGGTGATCGAACCCTTGAGCCGTTCCTCGAAAGAGGCATAGGCACCGTTCATGGTGCAGATCTTGAGGGCTTCGTCTACACTGACTCGCTGGTTGGTTCCCCACTCGTGACCACGGAAATCGGTTCGCGTAACCATGCTCTGGAGTGCCATGAGCGGCTCGTATGGTCCGGGCATGTAATCCGACGCCGGCGCCACGGGGATTCCGTAGTCCAGGAATGACTTGTGCGCAAACATCCAGCGTAGCTTCTCATCACCGTACTCGGCCCACTTGTCGCCGTGGTAGTAGACGTAGGTATAGAACGGCGTCGGGATCGCTCCCACGGCCTTGATGCGCCGCAAGAGGCCGGGGTTGACCAGCGTGCAGTGCTCGATGCGATGCCGGGCATCGGGCCGCGGCCACATCTCTTGCACCCGCTCGTAGGCGTTGAGGACCATGTCTATGGTCACATCGCCGTTCGCGTGGATCCCTACTTGCCAGTCGTTGCGGTGTGCGTCCTCCACCGCCTCGTGGATCTCCTCCTGGCTCATCGTGAGGATGCCGTAGTCATCGGGCCGGCCCACGTACGGCGTGCTCATGCGCATGGTGCGTTCCGACGCCGAGCCGTCCGCGCCGTATTTCACCGCACCGATCCGGAGCCACTCGTCGCCGTATCCGGTGCGGATTCCCGAATCCTTGAGCGTCTCGTAGAGACCCCCGCGGGGGAATAGATACATCCGGAATTTCATCTCGCCTGCGCGATAGGCGTCCTGAAGGGCGATGAGCGCGTCGCTGCCGCCGCCGGTTTGATGCACCGACGTGAGGCCCGCCTTGGTCATCTGCTGCGAGATAAACTTGATCCCCGCCTGGCGCGTCTCGCGGCTCACTGGTTCCCGCTTCCCCTTGCCTGAGAACACGCGGCGCGCCCGCTCCACCACCTTTCCCGTGAGTTCGCCGTTCTCCCGGTAGAACTTGCCACCGCGAGGGTCCGGCGTTTCCACCGTCACTCCAGCCAGCTCGAAGGCCTTGCTGTTGTAGACGCCCGTGTGCCCGCCGCGATGCCCGACGCTCGCCGGATGATTCGGAACGGCCTCGTCCAAATCGCGGCGGTTGATCGGACGATCGAGCTTGGTGTCGTCGTACATGTAGCCCGTGACCCAATACTCGGGCGGAGTTCCGGCGGCCTTCTTGCGCAGTACCGCCTTCACCTCTTCGACGGTCCGAAGATTCACATTCACGCCGGTGAGCTCACGGACTCCACTCGGATGGCAGTGCGCGTCGATGAATCCCGGAACTACCGTCATCCCTTCGGCGTCGAGCACTTGGGTACCGCGCGTTACGAAACTCCTCATGTCGGCGGTGCTGCCCACGCCCACAAAGCGGCCGTGCCTTACGGCGAACGCTTCAGCGCGCGGGAGTGCATCGTCGATGGTGTACACACGGGCGTTGAGAACCACGAGATCCTGAACGGGCTCTTGCCCGACTTGATGACCCCAGGGATTGGTGACCCCGGGACTCCAATGCCGGAGGTCCACACCGAGCACCGCGCCGAGGGCTGCGCTCGCTTCCAGGAACTCACGACGGGTGTAGGGCATGGTACCTTAGTCCATCCCTTCCCCACGCTTCATCAAATTCATGTGGAAGGCCGCTTGCTCGAGTCCACCCTCATCTTCTCCCCAAGAGGTCCGCCCGTCACCGTCGGCGTCGCGGCCGTTGAGAATCGCCTGGGTCAGCTTTTCAATTTCCTGCGCTGCTTCCGCGGCCGCCGCCGCGTCGTCCGTGGCCTTGACCTCCGCGCAGAGTTCCACAATGCGTTTCGCCCATTGCACGACATTGTCCGCACTCGTTCCGACATGATTGGCATGGAGTTTCACGTTGTCAGAAGCACCATCGGCGTTCGCCGCCAAACGAATGTGGGTCGCGGCACCCGTGGCAGCTTTGACCACGCCGTAGCCCTTGCCGGGACCCGATGGCTCGACGCTGGGGTCGATCGCGTTCAGCACATGCCCGATGTGCGCCTTCATCGACCCCAAGCCGCTTGCTCTCGCGGCTAGTCCGGCATGCAGTGCGGCGATCTCGGCCTCGGCGCTAGCCGTGGGAAGCAGCCCGGCCTCGTCTGGTGCATCACCCCAGCTATCCGCTACATGTCCCATATGGGCGTGCGAAGCTTGCGCGGCGATGTCGCCACTGATGGCAAACAGACAGGCTGTAGCAATCAGTACGGCAAAACGGATCTTGGGAATTGTCATGATCAGCCTCCTACGTAGCGGCTAGACGGGCCTGTGGGATGCGATTGTCTGGATACTGAGAAGGTACCGGCGGACCGGTAGGGCGGTAAGAGGACCAGCCCACCATCAAGGCGGCCTATCTCTGACTCATGCACAGGCCCGGCGGTTTATCGCTGAAGGCGACGTGCGATTCCCTGTTCAATCCCCATCCCTCTCACCGCTCACCTATCCAGCCTCGGGTCCACAATGATCTTCAGCGACTCCTTCCCCTCCATCATCATTTCGAACCCGCGTTGAATCTCACCCAAGGGCAGCGTGTGCGTCACGAGCTGATCCAAGTCCACGCGGCCTGACGCAATTACGGTCAACGCCTCCTTCATATCCTGCGGCGCGGCACCGTACGTGCTGGTAAGCGTCACATCGTTCCGCCAGAAAACGGTGTCGAACGTGACCGGCAGTTGAACGTCGGGCCCCATCGGAGCGAAGAACAAAATAGTCCCGCCGCGATCCACCACCTGGAAAGCCTGATCGATAGCGGCGCGCGCGCCGGTGGTGGCAATGACGTAATCCACGCCACGGCCCAGCGTGTCGCGCACTAATTGGGGCACGGCGTCATGCGCGTCGAACACGGCATCAGCACCAAGCCTCTCAGCAACGGCGCGGCGAGCTGGTTCGGGATCGGTCATGAAAACCTTGGATGCACCGCGCACGCGGGATGCGAACAGGTGCAAGCAACCGGAGACGCCGGAGCCAAGAATGAGAACGCTGCTTCCTTCACCCACCTTGATCTTTCGCTGACCACGCAGGGCACAGGCGAACGGCTCGACACAACTCGCGGCGTTGTCGGACACGTTGTCAGGCACGTTCAACGTCCCACGCTCGACGTTCACCGCCGGCACGCGGATGAAATCGGCGAAGCCGCCCGGATCCCAGTTTGTCTTGCGGAGCAGGGCACACATCGTCTCCCGTCCGCTGCGACAGTAATTGCAGTCGAAACAGGGCACATGATGGGTGGAAACAATACGGTCACCCTCCGCGAACCGGTCGAGACCGTCGCCGACGGCCACGATGCGGCCGGCTACCTCATGGCCGAGTACGAGGGGAGCCTTGGGGAGACGGTACCACTCCAGCAGGTCGCTGCCGCAGATCCCGCTGGCATGCACCTCCAGCAACAGTTCGCCCTTCCCTATCAAAGGAAAAGGCCGAGTCTCCAATCTCAGGTCGCGATTGTTGTGGTAGACGGCTACGCGATTGTGCTTGGGAAGCACCATGCGGCTCAGACCGGCTGAACCTCTCGGCTGTGTTTCAATTCCTGGAGCAGTTCGTTCGCCTCCTCGGGGCTGGCGCCCTCGTGTACCACCGCCCGGAGGGCCCGAATCATGGGCACGGGGTAGTCGGATTGCCAGACATTGCGTCCCATGTCGACACCGACGGCGCCCTGCTCCAGTGCCGAGTGTGCCAACTGCAGCGCGTCCAGGTCCGTCTCGAGTTTCGGGCCGCCGGCAATGACCACGGGAACGGGACATGACCGCGTCACCTTCTCGAATTCATCGCAGTAGTACGTCTTCACAAAGTGCGCACCCAATTCGGCGGCGATACGGCAACAGAGCCCGAGATAGCGCGCGTCCCGCTTCTCCAACTCCTTGCCGACGGCGGTCACCGCCAGCACCGGCATGCCGGCTTCGACACTCTCGTCGACGAGCTTGGCGAGGTTGGCCAGTGTTTGGTGCTCGTACTCGCTCCCCACGAACACTGACAGTGCCACGGCACTCGCGTTGACCCGCACGGCCTCGCGCACCGAAGTCGTGAGGGTCTCGTTGGCCAGGTTCCCACCCACGATGCTCGACCCCCCTGAAACGCGGAGTACCATCGGCATGTCAGTCACTGCGGGAATGCAATTCCGCAAGACGCCACGGGTGAGCATCAGTGCGTCGGCGTAGGGAAGCAGCGGGGCGACGTCGGAAGCTGTCGCCATCTGGCCCAGGGTCTCGCGGGCGCGTTCGGCAGGCAGATCGTGCAGAATATCGACGGCGATGTCGAAATCGACGAGGTCGAGCACGGGCGCCAGCGCTTCAGTCGACAGCTCCTCGACGATTTCGAGGCGGCGATCCTCCCTCAGGTGAGCGAGGATCAGCGCCTTCGATTCCGTCGAGATCCGGGGCAGGAGTTCGCTGCGGACGGACGTATCGAGCTGGCTGACGACGTCGGCCTGGTCGGCGGGGTGAAGCGATGCGAGCCGCTCTAACGCGGCGTCAGAGACGCCCTCCTCGAAGAGGCGCAGCGCGTCAAGGAGCTGTGAATCGTGGTCGTGCTCGCCTGCGTCATCGGCCATGGTGGCTCTCCTGCAAGGTTCCCTCCCGCGCGGTAGCCTGGAACGGTCGCGATTGAGAGGCGTTGGATAGCTATGATAGACTGGCTTCAGACGCGACTGCTGGACGCTGCGAGGCCAATGTACGCAGCCAGCGGCCCGGCGTCAACCGCGATACGGAACAACTCGGCGGCCCGTGCGCTCGTAGCTCAGCGGATAGAGCATCGGTCTTCGGAACCGAGGGTCGGGGGTTCGAATCCCTTCAGGCGCGCCAGTGCATTCGTACCCTTACAACCGAATGGCCCTGACTCCGCAGAGCTATTCCTTTCATCAGGAGGACCCCGTGAGGCTCGGCAATCTGACCCTGAACGTCATTAGCGATGGCACATTCAAAATGGACGCGGGGGCTCTTTTTGGCGTTGTGCCAAAAACCATATGGGAGCGAAAGGTTAAGACAGATAGAAGAAACCGGGTCCAGATGGGCCTCAACTGCCTTCTCATTAGGAGCAACAACTACAACATACTGGTGGATACTGGGGTGGGCAAAAAAGAGCCCGATAAGATCAAGGACATCTACGGCCTCTCGACGGGGAAGCTGTTGCGAGGCCTTAAGGATCTCGGCCTAGGGCCCCGGGATATCAACATAGTTTTACTCTCTCATCTCCATTTCGACCATGTGGGCGGCTGCACCCGCTTCAACGGCAAAGGGCAGGTGGTGTGCACTTTTCCCAAGGCCAAATACATGGTCCAGCGAGCCGATTGGGAGGAAGCCACCAACCCTAACGAACGCAACACCGCGGCCTACCACAGAGACGACTTCGAGCCTCTGCTGAACAGCAAGCAACTGGAGCTGCTGGATGGCGACACGGAGGTGGAGAGAGGGGTCAAGGCCATCCTCACTGGAGGCCACTCAGCGGGACACCAGATCGTCGTCACCGGGACTTCCGAAGATCGCTTCCACATTCGATTGAGCCCATGCACGATCGATAATCCATAGCGTCGTGAACCACCGTCCGTATGAGGCGCGTACAGCGGTCGATTTGTCCCCTGCTTGATCTAG
>JADFIT010000100.1 GCA_022566515.1 Gemmatimonadota bacterium | reverse complement strand
ACGACTTCCTCCCGCAAACCCGCAAGCTGGCATCTGACGTCGATCCGGCTGCTGCCGGCCTATAGGAGGGACGAGAAATATGGCTCACCCCGCCTTGATGCATCCACCGGCCCGACGCGAGATCGGCGCGGATGTTTACAGTGAAAAGCTGGGCATGTGGGTCTTCTTGGGGTCGGAAGTGATGTTCTTCACGGCCCTGATCGGATCGTACATAATTCTGCGCTTCGGCAGCCCCGAGCATTGGGCCGCTCCGGGACAGATCCTCAACATCCCGCTCACTGCGGTCAACACCTTCCTCCTGATCTGTAGCAGCGTGACGATGGTGAAGGCGTTCGCTGCGATTCAAGACGGCGACCAGCGCCTCCTCAAACTGTACCTGCTGGCCACCGTTGCGATCGGTGCGGCCTTCGTCGGCGTGCAGGCCTACGAGTACACCCATCTCGTTCACGATGGATTCTTGCCTTCGGGGTACCGTCCCGGGAGCGAGCTGGCGGAGCGAGCGGCCGAAGGCTTGTTGCCGGTGTCTGTGGGAGTCTACGGCTCGTCGTTCTACACCATGACGGGGTTCCATGGCTTTCACGTCAGCGTGGGAGTCATCTGCATGAGCTTTGTGACTTGGAAGGCCTACAGAGGCGCTTATACAAAGGAAGATCATCGCGGAGTTGAGGTGGTCGGCCTGTATTGGCACTTCGTGGATCTGGTCTGGATAATCTTGTTCACCATCGTCTATCTCGTTTGAGAAGGCCGGGAGGATCTATGTCCGAAGGAGCGGCGCACGCACAACCGAATTATTGGACGATTTGGGCCTATCTGTTGGTGCTCACCGTCGTCGAGCTGGGAGTGGCTTTCCTCCCATGGACGAAGGAGATTCAGCTGCTCGTCCTGCTCGCGCTGGCCATCTGGAAGGCGCTCCTGGTAGCGCTGTACTTCATGCATTTGAAGTTTGAAGGCAACAGGATGCGGATATTCGCCATTGCGCCTTTGCCGTTAACTGTCATCATAATAGTGGCCGTGCTAACGGAGTACGTTTGGTAAAGCTTTCTCTAGACAGATTCCAGCTTGACGACTTCGCCGAGTTGGCAAAGCCCAGGATCGTGGTAATGGTGATGCTCACGGCCGCGGCGGGATTTTGGCTCGCGGGGCCGGAGGCGCACCAGGCTATGCTGTTGTTCCACGTGCTCGTGGGAACGGCGTTGGTCGCATCGGGCACAAGCGCCCTCAACCAGGTGAGCGAGCGGGAGGCCGATGCCCTCATGCACCGGACGCGAGGCCGGCCGGTCCCGGCGGGGCGTCTCAGTGTGGCGGCGGCGAGTGCGTTTGCCTGGACGACAGGCGTAGCCGGTGTGGTGTATCTCGGCGCTTTCGCCAACATCCTCACCGCCGGTGTCGCAGCGGCCACTCTGATGTTGTACGCCTTCGTGTATACGCCCCTGAAAAAACGCACGTCGATAGCGACACTCGTGGGGGCAGTGCCGGGGGCCTTGCCGATCGTTGGTGGGTGGACGGCGGTACGGGGAACGTTGGGCGGTGAGGTCTGGGTGCTGTTCTGGATCCTCTTCCTGTGGCAGCTGCCCCACTTCCTGGCTCTCGCTTGGATGTATCGTGACGACTATGCCCGTGCCGGATTCAAGATGTTGAGCGTGGGCGATCCGGACGGCCGCAAGACCTTCGGGTACGCCACACTCTACGCTGCCGCGCTCGTGCCGGTGAGCCTCGCCCCGACGATCGTGGGCATCGCCGGTACGGCGTACTTCGTGGGGGCGATGGCGCTGTCCGGTGCCTTCCTGTACGCCAGTTTCTCCGCCGTGAGGCACTGTACCATGGCAAGAGCACGCCGTGTCTTCACATACTCCCTAGCCTACTTGCCCCTGCTCCTGATCCTCATGGGATGGCGCATATGATCGGCTTTCACCGCTTCCTCATCGCAACGGCCATTTTCTTCTGCGCCGGGCTCGGTGTTTGGATGCTGTCGGCGTTCTGGGGCAACGGCAGCGTGGTGCTGCTCGTTCTGGGAATCTCGTTCGGCATCGCAGCGCTTGGGTTGAGCTACTACCTGCGGAATCTGGAGCGGTTTCTAAGGCGCTAGTTCTCCGGGCCCGAATTGCGGTGAGGTATTCACCGCCGAGCACGCGGAGATCGCAGAGATTATTAGTGTACGATGCACCTCGATCGCAGCCCCGATGATTTCGTTAATAAGCTCATTCACGCCGTTCATCTCTGCGCTCTCGGCGATCTCTACGGTGAATAGACCCTAATAAAGACGGTGATATCGCCCCGCGGTCTGCGGTGAACGATTGTCAGCACGTCACCGTACTTGTGACACGCAGTACTAGCGGCAAGGTTGCGCTTCCGCGCTCCCGTCCGCCGCTTGACGTTCCCTTGACGACCCCTGTGTAGCCTTGGGCTACCTCCCGCTACACAGGAGTCTCTCATGACTGTATTCAGAAAACGTGCGCCGTTCGTGCGAGGCGTTGCATTGGCACTGTTCGTGCTCTATCTGCCTGCCTGCACCACCTGGCGCCCTCAATCATTCCCGGCGCAAGCCGTGATCCGGGATACGCATCCGCAGCGAATCAGGCTCACGCGGCTGGACGGGTCGCGTGTTGAGATTGCGAACCCGCGCATCGTGGGCGACAGCATTGTGGGAACCAACCGGGACTGGGGGCGTCTCGGACGCGGCCCGGCGGTGGCGCTAGACGACATCCGCTTGGTCGAGACCCGGGAGACCAACGGTGAAGATACGGCGCTGCTAGTGGTCGGCTTGGGAGTGGCAGCCCTGGCCGTTGTGGCCATCGTGGCCGCAGCTGCTCAAGACGACCCCCCGCCACGACGCCCGACGACGGATCCGTACATATCGTGCCCACTGGTCTATAGCTGGGATGGTGAAGCCTGGCGGTTGGATTCCGGAACATTCGGCGGTGCGATTACACGGGCCGCCACGCGTACCGACGTGGACAACCTCGTATACGCCACTCCGGACGCCGGCAGGTTGCGCCTCAAGCTCGCCAATGAACTCGACGAGACCGACCACGTGGACGCCCTCTCCGTGCTCGTGGTGGATCACGATCCGGACGTCACAGTTGCGCCGGACGGTGACGGCAACCTGCACAGCCTCGGCAAGTTGCAAACTCCACTCGGCGCCAGTGACTTTCGCGGACGCGATGTGCTCCAGCTGGTTGCGGCTGTAGACGAGCTGAATTGGCAGTCGGCGCCGTTCGGTCGAAGCCCCGACCGGCCGGAAGACATTCGTGACGGCCTGGTGCTCGAGTTCGTGCGCCCGGCAGGCGTGAATGCGGGGAAGCTGGTCATCGACGGGCGGAACACGACTTGGGCGTCCTACATGTTGACCGAGCTTATCGGCGCCCACGGAACTGCTACGGACGCATGGTACGACTCCCTCGACACACAGCCCCAATTCCGGCAGCAGTTTGCATCGCTGGCGGCGCGTACCGGGTTCCTCGGCGTTTCCATACACACCGCTGCAGGTTGGGAACACCAGGGATACATCTGGGAGGCGGGGCCGGAGATCGCCAAGCGGCAGGTGTTTCCTCTGGATCTGTCGCGGGTGCGCGGCGACACGGTGAGGGTGCGGCTCGAGTCCGCTCCGTCTTTCTGGCTCATAGACCAGGTCGCGTTGGACTACACGACGTCGCAGCCGTTCACGGTGCAAGAAATCAACGCAACCCAGGCCATCGATCATGCGGGGCGTGACGTACGGCATCTGCTCGCTGCCGTCGATGAGCACGAACTAGTTATGGAAACGGGAGACTATGTGGAGCTGCAGTTCGACTTGCCTCCGGTGGAACCGGGCAAGACACGGAGCTTCGTGCTCCAGTCGACCGGATGGTACCGGGTACACACCTCCCTGACTGCCGCACCGCAAATCACGCTGCTCAGGGAGTCTGTAAGCGATCGCGATGCGGGGTCGCGGATCTCGGTGAGGCGAATGAACGAGGCGTGGAAGGTTTACGGAGTGAGGACCCAATGATGACCCACGAAGTTTGGATAACCGGAATGGGCGCTGTGACGGCGGCCGGCGTGGGCCTGGATCCACTCAGCACTATGCTGCACGACGGTACGAGTGGTGTGCGGACGGCGCCCGACCTGGGCTCTCTCCCGGTTGGCCGCGCGCCGGATCCTCCGATCTCCCGGGCGGCGCGGCGTCTCGACCGAAGCGCCCGCTTCTTCCTGACCGCCGCCCTGGAGGCTTGGCAGAACGCCGGTCTCGGAGACGGGCCGGTCGACGCGACTCGGTGCGGAGTCATCGAGGGATCGTCGCTCGGCCCGATGGCGGAATTGCTGGACGCGTATCGGGAACAGCTCGCCGAGCCCGGTGGACGGATTAAGCCCACCGCGCTCATTCGCTTCATGACAGGCGCCGGTGGTGCAGCGTTTTCCCAGCTTCAAGGCCTTCGCGGCCCCGTGCTGCATGTGTCCGCTGGTTCGGTTTCGGCAGTCTGTGCCATAGGAGAGGCATTTCAGAAAATCTCTGCAGGACTGGTGGATCTGATGGTCACGGGTGGAGCCGAGTGCCCGCTGCAAGCCGACGTGGTCAACAACTTTCGTGCAGCCGGCGTGATCACGCGCGATGGCTTTTGTCGCCCTTTCGATGCACGGCGGTCCGGAACCGTGCTGGGCGAAGGAGCTGGGGTGCTGGTGCTCGAAGCGGCTGACCACGCGCGTCGACGCGGTGCCATCCCACTCGGTGCCGTTACCGGTTACGGCTTCGCGAGTGAGGCGTATTCGATGATCTCTCCCCAGCCGGATGGTAGAGGAGTGACTATCGCAGCGAAGCAGGCCCTCGCTAGTGGCAACGGAAAGAGCGTGGGTTGGATAAAGACGCATGGTACGGGAACCCCTGCGAACGACGCGGCAGAGTGCCACGGTCTGGCTGCGGTGTTCGGAGACCGACTGTCTGCGATTCCACTCACGAGTCTGAAGCCGATCTTTGGGCATTGTCTGGGAGCGTCCGGTGCCGTTGAAGGTGTGGCAGCAGTCTTGGCCCTCAACGGGGGATTCATTCCAGCCACCCTGGATTTCGAAGAGCTCGACCCGCTACTGCCACCGTGCACGGTGCAGCGGACGCTCGAGGAAAGTGAGGCGGAAAAAGTTCTGCTTCTCGCAGAGAGTTTTGGAGGCAGGTGTGCCGCTCTGCTGATAGAAAAACTCTAGGGGCTGCCCCGCCGTTTTCCAACCGCCAGCGCGAGTGCCAGCACCGACAGTCCCACGGCCACCCCCGCCAAGGCCAGCGACCCCCAGGCGGTTACGCTGGTGGTCCCCAGGATCCGTACCGTTGGGGCCTCGCCGCCGCCGGAGCGGCGGTCCCCCCACGCAACCACCGATCCGGTCGCCCGGGTGAGGTGGACAGGGAACACCAACTCCCGGCGCCGCGCGTCGGCTGGCAGACGGCCGAAGAAGGCGAATTCCAGAAACTCGCCTCTCAGGAGTTCTCCGCCCGACCACTCGATGATCTGCGGTGTGGTGTCGCTGCCGGCGATGAGCCGAAACTCCCATCCCGGCAACGGTTCGACGCCGAGAATCATGATCACCTCCGGCACCGTGAGTCGAACGGCCACGAAGGCGGTGTCGGTCTGGTTGATCGCCCGCAGGGCAAAGCGCTCCCAGGCGGCGGGTTTTATGGTGGACGGGTGGAGGTCGACCTGTGCCTGGGCCGCCGTGGCGAGCAGGAGGCTAAGCGTGAAGACGCACGATCGTGATCTTGCCGGAGTTGAAAGCATTTGAGGGCTGTGGGTCTGAGACGGGTGGAATGTAGGCGGTAGGCGTGCTTAGGTGCCAGGCATGTTGAAGAGATGCTCGGCCCTTCCACTCCGGCCCCTGCCCAGCCCACCAACCCTACTTGCCGCCCTCCCTTTTCGTCCAATACACGGGCTTCCTCTCCGCGTCGGAGAGCGTAATTTCGCCGGCCTCTTTGGCCCGCTTGGGCAAGAGAACCACTCCGGCAATGAGGGTACACGAGGATGCGACGATGGTCCCGACCAGAACGCCGAGCTTGCCTACCGTCAGCATGGCTTCGCTGAATGCCAGCTCGCCGATGAAAATAGCCATTGTGAACCCGATTCCGCCGGCTGCACCAACCACATACATGCCGGCCCACGTGACACCCTGGGGAAGCATGCACAAGCCGAGTCGTATGGAAACCCAGCTGAAGCCCACTATTCCCAGCGGCTTTCCCACGACCAATCCCAGGGCCACACCCAGGAACACCGCCAGCGAAGTGGTGTCGCCAAGCTGAACTCCCGAGACGGTGACGCCGGCGTTTGCCAGCGCAAAGAGAGGCATTATGCCGAACGCAACCCAAGGGTGGAGGCTTGCTTCGATTCGCTTGGCGGGGGAGATGGCCTCCCTACGTGCACGTTCCAGTCGCCCCAGCGGTTCGAGCAGTTCGTGATCGTTGTGATCCGGACGGTCCACCCTCAACTGGATGTCGTCGATTGCTTTGCGTGCGGCTCGTAGGAACCCCTCCTTGCCATACCAGGGCTTGACCGGCGTCATGAGGCCGATGATGACTCCGGCAATCGTCGGGTGCACGCCGAACTGCAACATCCCCGCCCACAGCACGATTCCCGGAATCGCAAAGACGAAACCGGGGCGAACACCAATCGTCTGGAGGGCGAAGATCCCGAAGATGCCCGCCCCGACCCAGATCAGTGCGCTGATGTCGATGCCGGCAGAGTAGAAGATCGCTATGACGATTATGGCGCCGATGTCGTCGATGATGGCGACGGCCAACAGGAGGACGCGCAGTGTAGCAGGGACTCGGCTTCCCAACAGCGTGAGGATCCCGACGGCGAAGGCGATATCGGTCGCCATCGGCACGCCCCATCCTGTTCGTCCTGGACCCGAAGCATTGAACGCAAAAAACAGCAGGGCCGGGACCAGCATGCCGCCCAAAGCCGCGGCCACGGGCAAGGCGGCCCGCTTGAGCCCCGACAGTGCTCCTTCGGCAAGCTCTCGTTTGATTTCCAGGCCAACGACCAGAAAGAAAATCGCCATCAAAAAGTCGTTGATCCAGAAATGCAGATCCCGCTGGAAGACCCAACTCCCCAATCCCAAGCTGACTGGAGTACGCCACAGTGCGTGATAGCTTTCGGCCCATGGAGAATTCGCCCACACGATGGCAACGACTGCCGTCGTCAGGAGGATGATGCCGCTGCTCGACTCGATGCGCACGAACCGTTCGAGCGGTTGGGCGACGGTCTGTGCCAGTCGACGGGCGCGTGGCCAGGCTTCCGGTGGGGGAGGTGTGATCTGCTCGTCGGGTGTCGAACTCATTTGGCGCTGCTCGTCTCGTGGTTGTGTTCCAAGCCGTCCTGGGAATGAACCGGGCGTAGTGTTGGCGGGCTAATAGTGCTGTGGGAAGGGGAGCTTGGACAGGCCTAACTCAGACCAATGCGCTGAAGCACGTCCGCAAATCGGGGGTCTGACCGGATCGGGTCCCAGATGGGATCCACGTTGAGATACACGAGCCACCCCGACCGCTGGTCGACGGCCTTGTGCAGCCACTCGAACGCCTGGTCGCGCTGGTCGAGGGCGGAGTGCAGCATCGCGATATCGGCCGCCGAAACGTAGTCTCCGTCACTTGCAGCTATGCGCTCGAGATCTGTGAGAATTTCGGCTGCCTCCTGTTTGCGGCCGGCCGACGCGAGTATCGTGCCCAGCGCGGCGCGTCGTTGAGGTGTGTCGCCCATCATCTTGATGGCGTGCTCCGCTTCGACGATGGCTTTGTCGTAGCGCCCCAGTTGGAGATACGACCAGCCGAGGAGATAATGCGCCGGCGGGAAGTTGGGATCCATCTCGTGGGTTCGTTCCAAATGCGCTGCGGCCTCTTCGAATCGCCGCGCCCAGTAGTACTGGAGCCCAAGGTGCGAACTGGTGAGCATCGAGACGGGGAAGAGATCGGCGGCTTTCTTGGCAGACTCGATGGCTTCCTCGTGGCGGCCCACTGCCGCAAGGTAGAAGTTGTGCATCAAGAGCGGCTTCTCACCTTCGGGATCGAGTTCCAGCGCGCGTTGCAACGCCTGCTCGGCGCCACTCCAGTCGAAATCGTGCCACATGCACACAACACCCAGCGTGGCGTGGGCGTCAGCGAGTGTCTCGTCTAGTTGGATCGCCTTGAGCGCTGCGACTCTAGCTTTGGGTAGCCCGACCGTAGGAGGCAGCTGCCCCAACGTCACTGACATGAGGATGTAACAATCCGCCAAACCGGCGTGCGCGAGGGCGTAGTGTGCGTCGAGATCTGCCGCTCGTTGGAAGAGTTCGATTGCGCGCTCGACTCCCTCCTTGGTGAACTTGTTCCAGTAGAACCGGCCCTGGAGGTAGAGGTTGTACGCCTCCATGTTGGCGGTGGGCTTTTGCGAGAGCGTCGTTTTTTCGTCTGGTGACAGCGTTGCCTGCAACGCGTCGGCTATGTGCTCCGCGATTTCACTTTGAATCTCGAAGATGTCGGTCAGCTCCCGGTCGTATCGCTCGGCCCACAGGTGCTTGTCGGTTTTCGAGTCGATTAGCTGAGCCACGACCCGCACGCGGTTGCCGGCGCGGCGAACGCTCCCCTCGAGAATGGACGCCACCTGGAGTTCGTTTCCTATCTGGCCCAGGCTGCTGGTCGTATTCTTGTATCGCATTATGGAAGTGCGCGAGGTCACTTCGAGACCGGCAATCTTGGCGAGCTGGCTAATGATGTCATCGGTAATACCGTCGCTGAAGTACTCGTTCTCCGGATCGGCGCTCAGGTTGGTGAAAGGCAGTACCGCGATGGTCTTGTTGCCGGGCGTGTAAGCGGGAGAATCCTGAGTGGGGGGGAGCGTATTCTGGGCGAGCGACGCAACGAGCACGCCGCCGGAAATCTTGGGCCGCAACACCTCCATGAAATCCGCCGCCGTCTCGAAGCGTTTGTCGAGATCGAGATCCATCGCCCGGCGCACCGCCCGGTCGATCGTCTTCGAGAGCGTCCAGCCGGCCCCACTCAGCGTTGGGGTGGGCTGCGAGTAGCGAGCCTCGATGATCGCTTCGATGCTGGGACCCCGGAACGGCGGCGTCCCTGTCAGCATCTCGTACAACACGCAGCCCAGACTGTACACGTCGGTGCGCGGATCCACCTCCAGTCCCTTGGTCTGTTCCGGGCTCATGTAGCCCGGCGTGCCGATGGGGATGCCCGCTATCGTAATGTTGTCGCCGCACGCCACGCACAACGCTCTGGCGATGCCAAAGTCGGCTACCAACGCGTGCCCGTGCGACAGTAGGATGTTCTCCGGCTTGATGTCTCGATGCACCACGCCCTGCCCGTGGGCATAGTGCAGCGCATCGCCCACCTCCTGGGCGATCTGCAACGCCTCTTCGACCGGCAAGCTGCCGTCTCTGGCCAACCGCAACCGCAACGAATCGCCCTCGATGTAGGGCATCGTGAAGTACAGCAGATCGCCGACTTCATCCGCCGTGAAAATGGGAATGATGTTGGGATGCGTTAATTGCGAAGAGAACTCCACCTCCCGGAGAAAACGCTCCCGACCCATCCCGTTGGCGAGGTCCTGATGCAGCACCTTGATCGCCACTTGCCGGGGCGGCCGATGCTCCCGGGCGAGAAGGACGGTGGCCATGCCTCCCCGGCCGATCTCCCGCTCGACCGTGTAGCGGTCACCCAGAATGTCCTGAACTTCGTCGATTAGTGTGATCACCAAACTCCAATCTCAATGTGACAGGCAGCGGCTCCGTCCCATGGCAAGCTCGCTTGTCATGCTCTGGCAGGCAACGAGTGAAACGTTTTACGACACTTTTTGAGACAAGCCGCCTCTAAGGAAGCGCTGGAATGGCGGCGGGCGTTCCCCTCTCTCCCCCTGGCCTCGTAACGTCAGCCGTTAAAACAACTTACGATGTTGCCGTGTCGCTGTTGACCGCTACTTGTCCGGTTGGTCCTATCGTGTAGCGGTCTGTCCCTGGGAGGCTGTTCGCCGGCCGGTGGTTGCCTTGCTCCCGCCAACTGGCGAAAAACCTGACACCTGACGGTGTCTGCACTAGAACTAGACACCGACCCCTAGCCGACATGCGACCTGACGGATATTCTTGCAGCTCGCGATGTCAAAGGTGCTTGCACGATGACTGACACCGCTGATCTCTTACAGCGCCTGAGATCGGCTCTAGCTGACCAATACGAACTCGAGGGGGAACTCGGTGCCGGTGGCATGGCGATCGTGTTCCTGGCTCGGGATATCAAGCACGACCGCCAGGTAGCGCTCAAGGTGTTCCGGCCGGAACTGGCGGCTTCGCTGGGCACCGAGCGGTTCCTGCGCGAGATCAGGATTGCCGCCAAGCTGAGCCATCCCCACATCCTGCCCCTCTACGACTCCGGCGAGGCCGCCGGCTTCCTCTATTACATAATGCCGCTGGTAGAGGGCGAATCCCTGGCGGACCGCATCGACCGGGAGAAGATGCTCCCCATCGAAGACGCGCTGCAGATAGCGAGGGAGGTGGCGGACGCCCTGAACTACGCCCACTCCCGGGACCTCGTCCACCGAGACATCAAGCCCGACAACATCATGCTCACCGGCGGCCACGCCGTGGTGATGGACTTCGGCATCGCCCGGGCGGTGAGCGCGGCCGGTGGGGACAAGCTCACCCAGACCGGCATGGCGGTGGGGACGCCCCTCTACATGAGCCCGGAGCAGGGGATGGCGGTGGAGGAGCTGGACGGCCGGAGCGACATCTACGCGTTGGGGTGCGTCCTCTACGAGATGCTGGCGGGCACGCCGCCGTTCACGGGTCCCAATCCCCAGGCCGTGATGGCGCGCCACTCGGTGGACCATGTTCCCAGTCCCGCGATCATCCGCGACACCATCTCGCCGGAACTCGAAGACATCATCATGTGCGCCCTCGCGAAGGCGCCGGCCGACCGGTTCCGCACGGCGGGTGACTTCGGTGAGGCGTTGAAGGTGATCCAGACGGGCACGGGCACGATGCCGCAGTTCTCGGTCTCGATGGCGGCGCGGACGTCGAGGGTCACGCGAACCACCCTCACGACGCCGCTGCCGTTCTCGGTGCGGCGGATGTCGAAACCCCAGAGAATGGGAGCGGCCTCGGTTGCTGCGCTGACGATCGGCGTGATGGTGTACCAATTCGGCTTCCGGAACCCGGCGAGTGCTCCCGTGTTGACCGGTCCTGCCGCGAGCAGCATTGCGGTGCTGTACTTCCAGGATCTGAGCCCTGACGGATCGCTTGAACATGTGGCCGCCGGTTTCACCGAAGGGCTCATCGACAAGCTGGCTCGGGTTCCAGGATTGCGCGTAGTCTCCCGCAACGGCGTGGCCCCCTATCGGGACGCCGATGTTTCGCGAGACAGCATCGCCCGTGCGCTTCAGGTCGGAAGCTTGATCGCGGGCAGCGCAAGTATTGTCGGCGGGACGGTCTTCGCGATGGATCGGGTCGACCTCGCCCACATAGGAAGCCAACGCAACATCCCGACGCAAATCGTGGTGGGCGTTCACCCCGACGTCGTACGAGACCTGGCGTTGATCGAGCAGCGCATCGAGCGCGTCGAAAAACTCGTCCAACAGATCCACGCCGGGCCGATGCAGGTCGTTCTGGCCGTGACCGGTGGCGGCAGCACAGCGATCGGCGATCTGCTGGCCGTGCAGCGGCGGGCCACGCCCGACAACGCCGTGGCCTCTTACCGGCGGGCAAGGGTGGCATCCGA
>JADFIT010000099.1 GCA_022566515.1 Gemmatimonadota bacterium | reverse complement strand
GCGGCGGGGTATTAGAGGGAGCGGGGAGTAGGGGAGAGGGGAGAGGGGTCGGTTGTAATCCGGTTTCGAACACTCCGACCTCCTCCCTCCTCCCTCTTCCCTCCTCCCGCGCAGCTCCTCTCTTCTCCTTCCTTGCAACCATTCCACCACGTCGTGTGTCTAGTAGACAGAACCAGGTGCTTTGACCGGTAGCCGTTGGAGTGAGGTGGACGAGCGAGAACTGATCGCCCGGGTCCGAAAATGGGATGTCGCCGCAGAGCGCGAGCTCTACGAGGGGCATGTGGATCGTGTATACCGCCTGGCCTACCGGATGGCTGGAGACAGCGTGCTGGCTCAGGACATCACCCAGGACACCTTCATTCGGGCCTTTGACCGGATCGCGGAATTCCGTGGGGAAGCCGCTTTCGGCACTTGGCTGCATGCGATCGGGACTACAGTGGCTCTCAACACGCTGCGGAAGGTGAAACGGTTCAGGGCTCGAGAAGGGGATCTGGACGAGGCGGACGGGATGGATGCAGTGGCTCCCGGGGCCGAACCGGACTTAAAGCAGAAGCTTCGGAAGGCCATCGACGAGTTGCCGGAGAAGTACCGGACGGTGTTCATCATGCACGACGTGGAAGGGTTCAAGCATCACGAGATCGCAGGGTGTTTGGGCATGCAGGTGGGAACGTCGAAGGCACGGCTGTCGAGAGCGCGAGCGAGGTTGCGGGAATCTCTCGCCGGATTTGCGCAGGAGTGGGTCTCATGACCGACGAAAAATTTGAGGAATTTCTGAAGCAAGCGGCTCGGGAGTACAATGCGCCGCCCGAAACGCCTCGGGCCGAGATGTGGGCCCGGATCGATGAGGCCCGGGCCAAGCGTCGGGGTGAGCGGGATCTGGAGCGGGGGTCGCGTTCTTGGGTGTACTGGGCGGCCGGCATCGCGGCAATCTTGGTCCTGGGCATCGGCATCGGCCGGATGACGGCGCCCGGTGTGGAGCCCACGGGAGAAGCGCCCGTCGCGTCGGCGTCGGCGGAACCGGCGGAAGACGACAATCTCGTCTTCCGGTTCGCCGCCACCGAATACTTCGAGACGACCGAGGCGTTTCTGTCGCTGTTCAAGGTTGAAGCCAGGGCGGGGCAAGCTGATGCAGAGGTGGGCACGTGGGCGCGGGATCTCCTGGCCACCGCCCGGTTGATGATGGACTCCCCGGCGGCCGACGATCCGATCTTCCGGGAGCTGTTGGAAGATCTGGAGTTGATCCTGGTGCAGATCAGCCAGTACACATCGCATCAAAGCATCGAGGAACTCGAACTGATCGAACAAGGAATCGAGGAGCGCAGCGTTCACCTTCGCCTGCAGGCCATTTCTGCTCTGGGCGACGAACTGATGGCGCAAGGAGCAATCTGATGTTTGGGAAGAAACTGATCATGGTCGCCGTCGCAGGCGCAACGTTGGTGGGGCCGGTAACCGCACAGGACGTTCGGTCCCGTGCCGTCGAGGACCTGCTTCGCTCGGCGGAACTGCAACTCGCAGCTTCGGCATACAAGGTCGACATGATGGCGCCGACTCTGCTGCAAGTAGGGTCGATGCTACGTGCCGCCGCGCCGGTCTTGGATGCGACGCAGTTATCCGTACAGGCGATGGCGTCCAGCCTGGCACTCATGGGTGTGGGGCTTACGGGTTGGGGGCGCGGGCTGGTTGTGCACCGGGAGATGTGGTTCCCGCAGGATACGGCCGACGCCGTGTACCGGCGGGCACGCACGGCGTTCAATGCTCGCCAGTACCAGGACGCCATCGATCTCTTCCGCCAGGTGCGGGAGAACTACGCGGACTCCCAATACCGAGCCCGGGCCATGTACTACGAGGCGTTTGCCTTGTCGCGGCTCAATTCAGAGGAGTCATACCGGCAGGCGTTGGACCTGCTGCGTTCGTACCGGGAACAGTTTAGCCAGAGCATGAGCGCCGATTATTACTCACTCTACAGCCGGATCCAGGGTCAGCTCGCGCGTCTGGGCGATACCGAAGCCGCAGCGGCAGTAGCCGAGCGGGCCGCGCAGCTGGAAGCTCGGCGACGGACGACGGGCGATACACTGCGGGCCGCGCAGATGGAAGCTCGGCGGCTGGTCATGCCACAGGGGGATGAGGATGACGTGCGGATGCAGGCGCTCAGCGCGCTGGCTCAGATGGACGCCGAGAGCGCCATGCCCATTCTCCGCGACGTGCTGGCCAACAAGGACACGAGCCGTGTGCGGCTCCGCCGGCGGGCGTTGATGATCGTGGCTCAGAAGCGGGCCGAGGGGCGGGAGGACATCCTCATCGACGCGGCGCGGAACGATCCGGATTTGGGGGTCCGAGAGCAGGCGGTGCAGGGGCTCTCCATGGTGCGCACCGATCGTGCCGTGGCGGCCCTGGACTCGATCCTCCAATCCGCCACCGAGGAGTCGCTGCAGCACAGGGTCTTGATAGCGCTGTCGCAACACCGGGGCGACGAGGCCGGGGAGATCCTGATGCGCTTTGCCCAGCGGAGCGACGTCTCGACGGAACTCCGCAAGCAGGCCGTTCAGTGGCTGGGGCGCCGGCGGGACGCCGCCCCGTTCCTGCGGGATTACTACCACCGATTGGATGACGTGGAGCTGAAAGAGCAAATTCTGATTGGGATGTCCCGGAACCGCGACGAGGAGAGCGCGGATTTCCTGCTGGGAATCGCAGGGGACGAGAGCGAAGACATGAAGTTGCGCAGTCGCGCGCTCTATTGGCTCGGTCGCATGCGGGGCATCGAGCAGGACATCTATGCGCTCTACGACCAGGTGTCGGAGACCGAGCTGAAGGGTCAGCTCATCAGCGTGTACGGCCAACGGGGTCGGGGAGACAGCCTGGCTGTGGACAAGCTCATCGAGATCGTGCGGAACGAAACGGATCAAGACCGTCGGAGCCAAGCCATTTTCTGGCTGGGACAGACCGGCAGCGCTCGAGCGGCGGAGGTGCTCCGGGAGATCATCAACCGGGATTAGAACGATGCCGCGTGGAACGGTGGCGGAGATGGCGACCTAAGGCCGGTCGGAAGATGCGCGTTCCGTCCGCATTCATCCGCACTCGATCCTTGCAATCCGCGGCGGCCTACGGATCGTGGGGCAAACTTCCCTTCGGCGATCGAAAGTAGGCAAACGGCGTGCTGCTCATCATGTTTGAGACGCGTGACATGTAGATATCTGCGTGGCGCTCCACTTGGCGCGCCATATGGCTCTTGTCGTTGCCGGCACGCATCAACAGGCCCCACCGATCGTTGCTCACCTTCCCGGACGCATCGGCCAAGGGTGATATCTCTTGATCCAACGCCCTCAACCCCGACCGCAGGCCCGCGAGCCTTGATTCCATCTCCTTGACGTTCTCTCCTGGCTGCGGGCCGTAGCCCAGGCGCTTGCGCTGCAACATGAGGCGGACCTCGGAATGCTCTTGCTCGAGCCGCTCCTTCTCATCCATGAGTCTTGTCAAACGATGCTGTTGCTCGTAAAACCCTTCCGTCGCCGAGATTTCACCTTCCAGTTCCCGAACGATCAGCCCCGTTCTCCATCGCAAGAGGTTCTTCGTGACATGCACGTCGCTGAACAAGTGGTCGCCTATGTAGAGAATGCCGTCTCCCGAAACACCCAGGTGCTTTTCTACGGCGGTTGCGTTGCCGCCCAAGTAGGTGCGACCGGCGATGGGTCCGCCTACAACGGGCCGCAGCAACCCCTCGTCGTTGGTGACCTCGAAGAAAGGGTGTGTGGAGGAAAAAAAGTCCGGCTTGCGTGCCGACACGATGATGAGGTCGAAGAGATCGCGCCACACCATGTCGCCCGGCAGGTACCGATCGAAGGCGTACTCCATCATGGCCTGCGTATATGCCCACTCTGAGTTGGTGATGAGCAGAAGTTTCTTGCCGGCGTGTCGTTGGTCCAGCAATGTCAAAGGCACGTCGGGGTCGAGTTCGACGAAGCGTTCCGGATCGGCGATGATCTCGGTCTTCAAGATTCCATCCACGTGGGTCTCGTCCAACGACGTGCGGATCACGTCATAGAGGTCGTCGTAACCCAGTACCGTGGCGAGCTTACCCCGGTCGAGCAACTCGACCAGCTGACTGTACATGCACGCTTCCGACAAAGAGAAGAGCGTATTGAGGAAAACCCACCGGCTCTCGCTCAGATCGATGATGATCCGGCCGTAAAGCTCGCGCTGAACGGTTAAATTCATCGGGACGGTGCCGTGACGCGCTCGTTTCACGTAGCCGAACCGGTTGGCCTTGAGAATGTTGCCCAGTTCGGTGTCGATGATCAATCCGCGCACGACCGCAGTGGGATCGAATCTTAGGTCGGATAAAGGCCATCCCTGATCGACCAGTTTTTGTTGTAGATATTCGTACGCGCGTCGCTCCCACTGATGTATGTCGTAGTGCACCAACGTGTAATCCATATCATATCCGATGGCGGCTATGGATCGCAGGTTCAGCGTGCGGTTGCAGAAAATGCCGCGGTGAGAGATGGACACCGCCCTGGTAGATTCGCCCTTCAATCGAGACGCAGATCTCGGGCGAGTCCTCTTGCCACGCTCCATGAGACTATCCTAGAGGAAATGTGAGCGGGTCGGAACAAAGTGATTGACGGGTCCGCGGCCGCTTCCGATGCCAGGTGCTTGTTCGATCGCCCGGTGCACGAAATCGATTGCGCACTCAACTGCAGCGACGAGATCGGCGCCGCGAGCGAGGCTAGCAGTAATCGCCGCACTCAAGGTACAGCCCGTTCCGTGTGTGGAATGAGTAACGAGTCTCGGGTGAGTGAAATGTCGTACCTCGTTTGGCGTGACCAGTACATCGACAATCTCGTCAGCGGCGTCCAGATCACCCCCCTTTATGAGTGCTGCCCCCGCGCCAATCTGGATCAGCTTGCGTGCGGCTCGTTCCATGTCGTTCACGCAAGCCACCTGTTCGCCCACGAGCGATCGAGCTTCATGGATATTGGGCGTTACCAGTGTCGCGAGTGGTATGAGCTGCTCCACCACAGACCGCTCCGCCTCTTCCGACAAGAGCCGGTCTCCCGATGTCGCGACGATAACGGGATCTACCACCAGATTGGGAAAAGAGAATCTCCTGATTCCCTCCGCCACGGTCTCCACTAGCTCCGGGCTGGACAACATCCCCGTCTTTGACGCGTGCGGTGGAAGATCTTCGGCCAGTGCCGCCATTTGACTCTTCACGATGTCGGCCGGAATGTCGTGCACTGCAGACACGCAGAGAGTATTTTGCGCCGTCACCGCGACTACAACGCTCGTGCCAAACACACGGAATTGGTGAAACGTCTTGAGATCGGCTTGGATTCCGGCTCCCCCCCCGGAATCGGATCCGGCGATGGTCAACGCTATGGGAAAAGCATTACTTTCGCTCGGACGGGCGGCTGTAAGACTTGAAATTGTCGAAGGTTCGATGCCCATGGCTCAGACTCTAGCGAAGTTGATTAGGAATCTACAGCGACGCAGCGCCCGCCGCCGCCTGCCCCTCGCGGTGGTGGAAGGAGTGCGGCTCGTGGAGGAAGCCCTTGGGGCAAACCTCGTTTTCGAGGGGGCGGTTGTCAGCTCTACTCTCCAAAGGGCGGAGCGCGGAGCACGGTTGAGCGAGTGCTTGCAGCAAGCCGGAGTCGGGATCCAACGGGTATCTCATCGTGAGCTGGCGGACCTTGCCGATACCGACACGCCGCAGGGTATAGTGGCAGTTGTCCAACACCCGCACTGGTCGGTGGCAGATCTCTGTGTGGAGCACGGCAGGCCGATTCTCGTGCTCGATGGTGTTCAGGATCCCGGAAACGTGGGAACATTGCTTCGGACGGGACACGCGCTGGGCGCCGGCGGCGTGATTCTCCTCCCGGGTAATGCCCGGCTGACACACCCGAAGGTGCTGCGGGCAGCGATGGGGGCCAGCTTTCGTCTGCCCGCCGTGCAGTTGGGGACGGAAGAGTTCCGGGCCTGGCTGAAAAGCGAAGACGTCACGCTTTGGGCTACCGCGACTTCCGGTAGAGACGTATCCGGGCTCCCACGGCCGGCGCGGTTGGCACTGTTGGTGGGGAATGAAGGCGCAGGAGTCGGTGTCGAGCTGGAGGAACTCGCCGAGGTCACGGTGGGAGTGCCCATTGCGCGCGACGTGGATTCGCTGAACGTTGCGGTGGCTGCCGGGATCATTCTTCACGAGGTCGTTCGTAATGGCTAATGCTTTCTTGGGGGTCGTAGCGGGAGTGTTCGGGCTCATGTTCGGCAGCTTCCTCAACGTCTGTATCGTTCGGCTCCCTGCCGATGAGTCACTGGTTCGGCCGCGGTCGAAGTGCCCAAAGTGCGGCCACGCGGTCGGCTGGCGTGACAATATCCCGGTTGTTTCCTGGATACTGCTGCGCGGAAAATGTCGTCATTGCGGAGACGCGATCTCGTTGCAATACCCCGTGGTCGAAGTGCTGGTTGGTTTGGTATGGGCTGCCCCGTTCTGGCACTACGGCCTCACGGACACCGCACTGAAGGCTGCCCTCTTCGGCACGATCCTCCTTGGCATTGGGATCACCGACGCTCGGCACTACATCATTCCCGATGAATACACCTGGGGAGGGTTGGTCATCGGGCTCCTCCTGGGCTTCCTGCACGGCCTATCCGGCTTCCTGACGGCGCTTGGAGGGGCAGCCACAGGCTTTGGCCTCCTGCTGTTCGTGGCGTGGGCGGGAAAGAAAGCATTTGGGAAAGAGGCGATGGGTGGTGGCGATATCAAGATGATGGCGATGGTCGGCGCGTTTGTCGGATGGGAGGGTGTGCTACTCACGATCTTCGGCGGTGCATTGTTGGGCACGCTGATATTCGTACCGCTCAATCTTGGGAAAAAAGACCGTCTCGTTCCCTTCGGTGTGTTCCTCGCCGGGGCCGCCGGCCTCACCCTCATCTTCGGTGACGCCATAGTCGACTGGTATGTACGGTACATTCACGGCCTCTGAGGAGCGGCTCTCCCCCCCTCCCCTTTCTACTTGCGACGCTCCCGGCCGTCCGGTTTATCTTCATCGCATGAGAGTTCTTCCCCTGATGCTGATTGCCTCGTTCACCCTGGGGTGTGGCACCCGGCGTGAGCAGTGGCAGGATCGAATACAGAGCCTGACGGTGGAGCTGACCCCGGGAGTGGAGTCTGCCGTCGGCTTGAAGTTCAAGTATCCACCCAAGGTGGCCGTGCGCACTCGGGAGCAGGTGTACGAGTACCTGATTCACAAGCTGGAGGTAGAGCTTCCCCCCGAAGAGCTGGAACGCACGACGCTGGGATACCGCTTGTTCGGATTGATCCCCGATACGCTCGATCTTGGCAAGCTGTTTCTCGATCTCTACACGGAGCAGATCGTTGGGTTCTACGACCCGCTCACCGATTCGTTGTACGTCGTTGGCAGCGCGTCAGAATTCGAAGTCCGACTGATCGTTGCCCACGAGCTGGTTCACGCACTGCAAGCCCAATATGTGCCGCTCGACTCCCTGCTCACCACGCGGGGAGACAACGACCGACTGGTTGCGGCTCAAGCAGTCATGGAAGGGCAGGGTATCTTGGCCTCACTCGTGGCCTTGATGCCAGACCAGGATTTCGATGCTGTGCCTGACTTCTGGCAGCAATACCGCCGGTCGGTGAGAGAGCAACAGGCTCGGATGCCCATCTTCAACTCGGCTCCGTTGCTGTTGAGGGAGACGCTGATCTTCCCTTACCTGGATGGGGCTGACTTCGTTCGATGGTTTCAGAGCCAGTACCCGGACACGATGCCGTACGGTCCTCGCCTGCCGCGTTCCACCGAGCACATTCTTCAGCCCGAGCGGTATGAGGCGGGCGATGAGCCTGTGATGCTCCGCTTTGTCGCAGAGGAGGGATTGGTGCACGATGACGGCCTGGGACAGTTCGAGGTTCAGGTTCTCATCACCGAGGTGACCGGGAGTGAATCGACGGCGGTGGCAGCAGCGCGCGGCTGGGGGGGCGACCGTTACGGTGTCTTTGCCGCGGAGGGAGGCCATGCCTTGGTTTGGTGGTCGGTATGGGATTCGCCCGAGGCATCTCGCCGATTCATAAGGGTCATTGAACGCGAGTGGACCAACCTCGCAAAACCCGGACGCCGCCGCGCGGTGAGGAGCACCAAGTTGGGCGAACGGCCCGCGGTCTTGATCCTCGATACTCCGAACGGATGGCAGCGGTGGGACGATCCGCCGAGGGTGGTGGAACTCCCCGCCTCACGGTAGCAGAACAGAGACCACATACGCCGTCGCTCCCACCACGGCTCCGAGGACGTATCCCAGGCGCACGATGATGTCGAGTTCTCGCTGTGTCGTGTCGCGCACGATCTGCTCGATGCGTTCCAGAGAAAACCCGGCCACTTTTTCCTCGACAATGCTCTGGATGTCGACCTGGGCGACCATCTCCGGGATCTGCTCCTGAATCCAATTCCAGAGGATGGGCGTCAGCGCGGCGTTGATCCGGTCGATGCTTCCGTCGGGAAGTAGGTCTGCGGGGCGCCCGATGGGTTTCTCGAGCAGGGCGTTCAGCGCGGCCGTGGCACCTTCTTCGATCCACTCGCGGACGCGGTCGGATGCGATAGCCGCCGATGTCCACTCGGCTGCGTCTTCCGGCGGAATGCGCTTCAGCACCTCCCCCACGGTTTGTTTCTCCGCCCGTTGCAGGGCTTCGTCCACCTTCTCGGTGGCGTATGCCTGGGTCGCCGAGTCCCGTAGGGCTGCCGTTATGTGGTTCGCAGCGGTCTCCTTGAGGCCCTCGAGGCGTTCGGGCCCGAGAGCGGCGAAGTGCTCGGCCAACGGTCGACGCAAAAACTTGACCACGGCGTCTTTCACGCTCTGGGATACTTGAGATCGCATTTCCGGCTCGTCTAGCAAGCGGCTGACCTGCTCGGCGCCGTCCCGCTCGAAATTGTCGAGTAATCGGGCGATGGTTTTTTCGGTCACCACGATCCGGGCCACTATCCGCTCGTGAATCAGCAAGTTCTTCACGAACCGTTCGAAGAGATCGTGCAGAGATCGCTGAATGTTCTCGCGCGTTTTCGGGTCCCGTAGGGCCGCGCTGATTCGATCCAACGCCACAGGGATATAGCCTGCGATCTCGTGCTCCACGATGGAAACCAGAGGCGCTGGCAGTCGATCGAGCAGCGGAGTCTGGTCGCCTGAGAGTCGCACGAGCTGTCGATCCAGCCATTGGTTGATCGCGTCTTCCAGCTTCGGATTCATCACCGCCTCGGCGACCCACTCCTCGACGTGCTTGCGAATGGAGGTGCGACGCTCCTCGGTCAGGAACTCGCTGAGAGGACGGTCGCCGAGGTCGTCGCCGACGCGAGTGAGGAACGCAGCCACCGCCGCGTTGAACTCGTCAGTCTTGGCGAAGGCGGTCAACTTATCGGCAATGGCCGGGGCGATCCGGCCCAGCGCCGATTGAATCTCGGACAAGAGTGCCGGCGGTACTTCCTCCTTGAGGGACCCCCGCTCGTTGTCCAGCAGTGTCTGGACGAACCCCCGAATTGCGCTGCGGAACGCGGCCTGCAGCTCCGGGGCCGCCATCTGTTCTGCCAGATCTCCGGCGGTGAGTAGTCGCTGGCCCACCGTCCGGCCGATGGTTTTTGCCAGCCGGGCCTTGTTTTTTGGGATCGCACCTTGAAGCTTCAAGCGCCCCACTCCGCGTGGGGTGTAGGGGTGGAAGAGCATCCAGATCGCGACCGCGTTGGTCAGGCCCCCAGCCAGCGCTCCGAAAAAGATTGTTACGAGAGCATTGAGCGGGGATAGTTCGAAACTCACGCCGTGGGCCTCCGGTTCACGTGGTCCACGAGCGGCTACCGCAGGGATACTGCATGAAACTGTATACCAAGATCTCCATTGGACTCATGGCCGGCGTGGTGGTCGGTATCGGGGTGAATCTCACGGCCTGGGAGTTTGGCGCCAATGTCGTGGCCGCCATCGAGAACTTCGGCATCGGCTGGATCCGGCTCATCACAATGGTCGTCATCCCCCTCGTCGTGGCCAGTCTGGTCGTCGGAGCCGCGAGCCTGGGCGATCTGCGGTCGGTCGGCCGGGTCGGTGGAAAAACGGTAGCCTACTACCTCATCACCACATCGGTAGCGGTGAGCATCGGTTTGATCCTCTCGAATGTAATCAAGCCCGGTAGCGGTCTGAGCGAGGCATCGCGGCAAGGGCTGCTGGCCGAATATGGCGGCGAGGCCGCCGGCAGAATCGATCTGGCGCAGCAGGCCCCAGGGATCGTAGAACTGCTGCTGAATATGATACCGAGGAACCCGATCAGCGCTGCCGCCAACACCGAGATGCTCCCCCTGATCCTGTTCAGCATCCTCTTCGGCATCGCGGCCACCACGATCCGCGAGGATCGGCGCAAGGCCGTCCTCGGGTTCTTCGAGGGCGTAAACGACATCTCGATGCAGCTCATCCGCTGGATCATGGTATTGGCTCCGTACGCCGTCTTTGTGTTGATCGCGGGTGTGACAGCTCGGTTCGGCTTTGAGATCCTCCAGAGCCTGCTGTGGTATACGGGCACGGTGGCATTTGGTCTCTTGCTGCACGCTTTCGGTACGTTTTCATTCATTCTGAAGTTTCTGGCCCGGCTCAATCCCCTGGAGTTCTTCCGCCGCATCCGCAACGCGCAGCTACTCGGTTTCTCGACTTCCAGCTCGAGCGCCACCCTCCCGGTCACGATCCAGATCGCCGAGGAGAACCTGGGCGTCTCGAAAAAGATTGCCAGCTTTGTCCTCCCGCTCGGCGCGACCGTGAACATGGACGGTACGGCCCTGTACCAGGGCGTTGCCGTGATGTTCATCGCTCAGGTGTTTGGTATCGAGCTCAGCCTCTTCGCGCAGCTCACCGTTGTGCTCACCGCGACCCTGGCCTCGATCGGCGCCGCAGGAGTGCCCAGCGCCGGCATCATCACCCTCACGATCGTCCTGGTGCAGGCCGGCGTTCCGGAGACGGGTATCGCGCTCATTCTGGGTGTGGATCGGATCCTCGACATGCTGCGCACGTCGGTCAACATCACGGGCGATTTGACCGGGACCGTGCTCATTGCCCAGACGGAGGGGGAAAGCCTCGACCTCAGCCAGCGGCTGGAAACCAAGGAGTCGGTGGGAGCCGCTTGATTCGGCGGTAGCTAAGGGCGGAAGGACGGTAGACCCGGGCTGAGGCCGGAGGCTTTCCATCTTTCCTTCCGTCTTCCTTCCGTCATTCCGCCCGTCCCGTGGCGCCAACCCGGGCGGCTATGTAAACTTAGCGGCTATATGTTTTCGGCCCTTTCCGAGAGGCTTACAGGGGTTCTGAAGAACCTCTCGAGCCGAGGCGTCCTGACCGAGGATCAGGTCAAAGAGGGACTCCGGGAAATCCGGCTGGTTCTTCTGGAGGCCGACGTCAGCTATGAACTCACCCGCGAGTTCGTTGGACGCCTCCGCGAGAGAGCGGTCGGGATCGAATCCGGCAAGACGGTGAGCCCGGGCCAGCAACTCGTGAAATTCGTTCACGACGAGCTGGTGACGCTGTTGGGGAAGGACCCAGCTCCGCTAGCATTCGCGACCGTTTCGCCGACTGTGATCCTCCTGGTGGGGTTGCAGGGGTCGGGTAAGACCACGACGGCCGCAAAGCTCGCGGCGCGGCTGAAGGGGGAACAGAAAGCTCCGTTCCTGGTGGCGGCAGACGTGTACCGCCCTGCCGCGGAGGACCAGCTCCGCCAGCTTGGCGAAGAGGTCGGGGTCGCTGTTTTCGGCCCCCGGGAACACGGAAGCG
>JADFIT010000098.1 GCA_022566515.1 Gemmatimonadota bacterium | reverse complement strand
CTTCTCTGATTGATCCTACCGCCGTACCGCCCTACCGCCTTTCGCTACCGCCTTTCGTCCGCCCGTCGCCACCGGGGCATGTTCCCCGCGCCCAACTGGCCGCAACGATCTCTGTCGGAGCAGCGTCGGTACCTGTGTCAGGAAGTGCGCCGTTCGCAAGACGCACTCCCACAGTTGAAACGGCAACCTCGGCAGTTCGTTAAACGGCCCTCCGACGCCGACTGTTGCCTGAATGGGATTGGGCCAACGCTCCCGAAGCGCTCTGAGGAGGCGGGCGGGATGCCGGAAGGAGTACGCCATCGACGGACTATCCATGTAATGCTCCTCTATCGACCACTGGCTTAGCACTGAGGGAAGGAGCCACCGGGGCAGGTGTCTGGCCCTCTCTGCCACGGGAATGCCGTCCAGACGGGCCCCTAGAAGCTGGTGTGCCAGACACACGGTGGATGCCACCCAACCCGCGCGCCGCCGGTCTCCCCGCAGCAAATACTCCCAATCAAAATCCTTGGGCAGAGATTCCAGCACGACGGCGATGTCGCACAACCACAGGGCGCGATACGCCCCATGGCGCAACATGTGTATGCACATGTATCGGAGATGATCTTCGGGTCCCAATATCCGCACGCCTACATCGCCCAGCGGTACCAGCTGGGAACGCTCGTAGACGTCATCCAGCGAAGGGCGGTGGAGTTCCGGGAGACCCTTGTGCAAATCGACCACGACCGTCTCGGCCGCCGGAGCGGCAAGTGCAGCCACCGCGATCGCATACTGTTCCGGCCGCACACACAGGTCGATGTCTCCGTAGGGTCGCAGCCCGCGTTCGGGGTACAGTCGAGCGACTGCCCAGCCCTTGACCAGCAGCGGCTCCACACCGGCTGACCGAAGCAGCGTGATGGCCTGGACTATTTGGGGCTCCTGGCGGCCAGCCTGGAGAGTGTAGAGGCGGTAGGCCTGGCGAAGTTCGTGGGCGGCGGCGGAGGTGCGTAACTCGGACGACCGCACCCGCCACCACCCCAGCCCCGCAGCTCCCGTGCCGAGCAGCAGGGGTGTGACCTCGATGAGGGCGGCGGGCGAGAGAGACGGGGGCGGGGGCGGGGGGGAAGCGCGCCAGGCGCCGGCGAGGACCGATGCTACCAGCTTGCCGAGTCGCCGGGGGTCGGTGTCAGGGTGCGGATCCGGATGCGGCGATCTCACTACACCTATTTCACCCCCGCAGATTCATTAACACTTCTTGACAACGCAGCTCTGGCCTTGTGCCCTACAGCATTGACCGGGTTGGCTGCATATTGGCATTCCGCCAAGGCAAGAAGGTGTTGCAGCGGCGAGGCAAACGCTCGCAGTAACACACGATGCTTGTGCCGCCGCACGTGGCGCCACGATCGATTCGATCACGGGCAGGAGGAGCGAGATCCCCGCAGCCCGTCGCAGGGTTCGTAACACCTCCCGCCGCGAGTACCGTGCCCTTTCTGCCGGCAGTGTCACCTGCTCCCTCAACAAGTGCGCCCTGCCCAGGCGGTCCAGCGCCATCCACACCACCGCCTCGTCTGCCGGGATTTTCAATTGCCTCTCCAGCAGCGCGGCCACCTCGGCCACGGTCGTTCGACCGTCACAGTGCTGCCAGACGAGCGCGGACGTGCGGTTTAGGCAATGTGCCTTGTGACGCTTCAGGTCGTATACCAGGGTTTCGTCCGGTAGCTCTTCGACCACCAGCTCGTCTTGCCTCGCGCGGGGCATCAGCGCTCTTGTCGTTTCCATAGCTACCTCACTCCATATCGGTGGCGCGTCTTGACACTACCACCATTGATTCAACAGGCACAAGCCACAACTCGTCCCGAGCTACCGGTTCACGAACCTCGGCCCTCCTGTTCCGATAGCCGGCCTAGGAGGACGTCGGCAATTTCGGTGGCCTCGCCACGCGCCCCTTTTATCACCGTCGCCACGGCCGTGGCCGAACGCAGCGTCGCGAAGGCCCGCTCCGGATCGCGTCTGGCGGAGACGGTGTGGGCCAAGAGTTCCATCACCGCCCGCCCCGGCGAAAGCCGGCGCGGTCGCCACCGCGCACCCTCCCGGTAGCTCGTCGCGACGACCAAACCCACTGGGAGCGGCCTGACACCGGTTGTCCCTCCCAGAGCTTCCGGGAGGATCTTCATCGGGCGTCCACCCCCGTTCTCCCGCACCGACATAGGCTTCGGATAGGGATGCACCCGACCACGCTCATCCAAAACGGCATACTCATCTGAGTAGTACGTCGCACCGGCCCTTACCAGCGCCCTGACCAGGGTCGTCTTGCCGCTCATAGTACGCCCCGGGATGACGATTGCCCTGCCACGCCAGCCAACCACACCGGCATGGACGAACACCCTGCGGCGGGCCCGCTCGGCGACGTATAGCTGCAGGTCCATTTCGAGGGCTTCCAGTACCTGGTCCGTGTCCTTCGTTCGTGCCAGCGGTACCGCGTCCGCATACAGAATATTGAACCGGCGAACGTTGGAGCCGACCTTGGTTCCCCTGACTATCAACGAATACAGACACTCGACCCGGGGCCCCCGAGCCGGCTTCGCATTGGGCGGAAGCAATCCTTGAAGCCGATCCAAGATTTGCGGACTGCTCGCGCGGATCCCAATCCGTAACCCATAGGAGACGAACGCGATCCCTGCCGCCCACCCGAGGCGGTCGATTTTCTCCATTCAGGCGGAGCCCGGCACCAAGACCATCTCGTCGACGTCTGTTATGTAACGGTCCCCCATGTGTCGTCGAGATCGTGTGCGCCCTCTCATCGGCAATTACCCCGATACCCCAAATCAATCTCGCTCATCGAGCGTATTCCTTCCGTGAGCTTGAGCACAGTGTGCCTAATGCCCCGTGTGGGCGGGCGAAACCACCAGCGATTGAGAGCGGGTAGAGTCGCCACTCCAAGGCTACTATGGCACCGTAAGCTCATGCATTATAACAAGTTAAACCAAGAGCAGCCAGTGGAATCCACCGCCGGCATCACCCCGGCGCGACAGGTTGGACACAACGATCGACGGTAGTCATGCGTCTTATTCAGTAGACCAGTTGGGGTGCAACCTCCCGGCGAGCGGCAGTGTTCTCATGCCGTACGCGGGGTCGGGAACCCCGTTCTTAAGCGGACAGCAAACGCTGTCCTCCAACTACTTAGGAAATATGTAGCGATTGGGCACTCTGCCGCCGGGTAGGGACCTCGCCGGAGGGGACGAGGCGGGACCACGCAAGCCCGGCCCAACTCGCTGCGATTCAAAGAAACTCATTGTCTAGTCACGGCGGCGCCCGAAAGGGTCAGCCGTTTTTTTGTGTGGTGCCGAGATACTCGTCCCCCCGTCAACATTGGCTCGGCGAAATCGATACGCCCGAACCTCCAGTTCCTCCTTTGACTGAATGATCGCTTCCCCCAAGACCGCGAGCGGGGAAATGGCTAGCAGGGGAACGCTTCCATGACCGGGGTGGGTTTCGAACCCACGACCTACGGATTAAAAGTCCGTTGCTCTGCCAGCTGAGCTACCCGGTCGTAGGGGGAAAACATCGCTAAGGACCGGCAGCGACGCAACGATCAGACGCAGCTGCCATTGAATTTCGTGCGCCCCGCACGTGCGATCATTCTGATTTTCATAGGGGAAATTGAAAACAAAAGCTTGTTCTCCCCGAAGAAACACTTACTTTGGTCTGCGATTGGGGCTGGCTTTCATCGAACGAAATCACTCTTTCATCGAGGGGTAAATGGCTGCCAAACAAAAGAAGAAAGCCAAGAAGAAGGTGACCAAACGCAAGGCCGCGAAGCGCAAGACGACCAAGCGTAAGGCCACCAAGCGCAAAGCGACCAAGCGCAAGGCCACGAAGAAGAAGGCGACCAAGCGCAAGGCCACCAAGCGCAAGGCCACGAAGAAGGCCACCAAGCGTAAGGTGACCAAGAAGAAACCGGCCAAGAAGAAGGCCGAGAAGAAACCGGCCAAGAAGAAGGCCGAGAAGAAAGTCAAGAAGAAGACCAAGCGGAAGCCCAACCCAGCGTTCATGAGGCCGTTGCAGCTTGATGAAGCCCTGAGCGCGGTGGTCGGCAGCACGCGTATGCCGCGGACCGAAGTTACCAAACAGCTGTGGGTCTACATTCGTAAGAACGGCCTACAGGACAGCGTCGACCGCCGTATGATCAATGCGGACGACAAGCTGAAGGTCGTGTTCAACGGCAAGGCGCAGGTCAGCATGTTCGAAATGACGAAGCTGGTATCCCGCCACATGCAGTAGGCGGGACGAGCTTCCTCGTTGTGCAGCAGTACCGCAGTACCAGCCCCGGAACCGTGAGGGGGCACGGCGCGCTCGTCGGCCCCCAACGGCCCCTGCAAAATCCGAAACGAGCTATTATAGCGTTCAACGACCCGTTGCTCCAAAACACAGCGGCCTGCCTCACCATGGATCACCATCGCCCATTGTGAGGTTCGTCACACCACGTTAAGTCGAATAATGACAACCATTTGGAAATCGGAGACCGAGGGTGGGAACGGCACCGACCTTGCAGGTGGGGATAGCAACAGCCGCCGATTCGAAGCAGCCACGAAACGGCCTTTCAACGAATGACAGTCCGGCCGGCCTTGGGGAGGCAGCAATGAGATACAGGTTTTTGTTTGCAGGAATAGTCGTCACGCTTGCCGCGTGCAATACGACGAACCCGATTCAGCTTGCCGACGTCGCGGTTTCGTTTACCATGGGCACCCCGGGGCCGACGGCGGCACTATTCGACCGAGCCGGTGCAACCGCAGCGCGCGCGCTCGTAATAACCAGCGCAGAACTCGTGCTGCGTGAGATCGAGCTCAAACGGGCGGACGTTACCGATTGCGACCTTCTGGGCGAGAATGACGACGGTTGCGAGGAATTCGAAGCCGGACCGGTGCTGGTGTCGATACCAGTGGACGGCAGCGTGAGGCAAGAGTTTGCGCTTGCCATACCAGCAGGCAGCTACGACGAAATCGAGTTCGATATCCACAAGATCAGCTCGGGTGACCCGGCGGACGCCCAATTCTTGGTGCAGAACCCCACCTTTGAAGACTTGAGCATCCGTGTTGTGGGAACCTTCGAGGGCCAGGATTTCGTCTTCGAGACCGATCTGAACGTGGAGCAGGAGCTAGACTTTTTCCCTCCCCTCGTGATCGGTGAATCGGTCTCGACCAACATCACGATCGCGGTTGGCCTGGACCGCTGGTTCCTGGACGCCAACGGACAACCCGTCAACCCCGAAACCGGCAACAACGGTGAGGTAAACGAGAACCTGATCAAGGAGAACATCAAGAACTCCATAGAGGCCTTCGAGGATAACGACCGCGACGGCAACCGGGGCTCTTAGGTGATTGGGGGCGGGGGCGGCTGGACTGGACGGCTGCTTGCGGTCCGGCCACCCAGGCGAGATTGCATCACACTCACCGGGCCGGCATTGTGACCAGCGAACCCGCACTGACGATAGTCAACCTTTCGGACTCCTTTCAATCACTGTGGACCGATCTCGCGGAGGAACTAGACGTGGTGTGCCAAACAATAGGACCCGACGCACCTGTCACTGCTGGGCAAACGATCGCGCTGCTGATTGCTGCCGGCGGCGAAGAGGAACGAGGCTTGGATTATCTGCTCGCACACGACGTCGTCCAGCCACCGACCTATCTGATTGGGAGCAACGCATCCCATCGTTTCGCCGTAGAAGCGGTGCGGCGCGGCGCGGCGGATTACTTCGTCTTGCCGCAGGACGTGGACCTACTCAGGCGGACATTGGCGGCAAACGCCGAAGCCGCACGCGAGAGACGATCGGGTGAGCTGGCACAGATCGGCACGGGCTTCAAGCACGTAATCGGCGACAGCCCCGCCCTCAAAGCCACGCTGGCAAAGGCGGCTCGAATCATGACCCATGGGGATGTCACCGTACTGATAAGAGGAGAGACAGGAACGGGCAAAGAAGTCATCGCCCGAGCCCTGCACGATGGCGGCCCTAGGGCAAACGAACCGTTCGTGACCGTGAATTGCGCCGCCATCCCGTCAAACCTGCTCGAGAGCGAACTCTTCGGCCACGAAAAGGGCGCGTTCACCGACGCCAAACAGACGCGCATCGGACTGTTCGAGGAAGCCGACCGGGGAACGCTGTTCCTGGACGAAGTGGGCCATCTTCCCTTCCATCTCCAAAGCAAGCTTTTGAGGGCACTGGAGGACAAGCACATCCGTCGTGTCGGCGGGACACGAGATCGCAAAATCGATACGCGGATCCTCACCGCCACCCACGTTGACCTCCCACAGGCAATTGCCCGTGGCGAGTTCCGCCAGGATCTGTTCTACCGCTTGAACGTAGTTGCCCTGGAACTGCCGCCCCTGCGGGACCGGGGCGGGGACGTAGAGCTGCTCGCCAGAGAATTCGCGAAGACACTGGCCGCACGGTACCGGGTCCCCGTTCCTGAACTATCTCCTGAGGTCATTGCGGCCCTTCGAGCCCACGACTGGCCTGGTAACGTGCGCGAGCTGCAGCACGCCATCGAGCGGGCCCTGCTGCTGTCGCCACCCGGGACCCTCGATCCCGCAGAGCTAGCCTTGGACTCAACGGTGCTGCGAGCAACGACCTCGGAGGCTCTCCCCTTTCCCGCCACACTGAAGGAGATCAACGCGGCTGCTGCCAACGCTGCCGTGAAGTTCCACGACGGCAACAAGAGTGCAGCGGCGCGGCAGCTAGGAATTTCGCGGGCGAGACTCCAGCGTCTGATAGAGCACGGTGAAGACGATGAAGATTAACCCGCGTCTGGAAGACCCTCTGCGCGAGGCTCGGTTGGCGGTGCATCGCGGTCGGTTTCGCGAAGCCGTGGACCAATTGACCTCGGTGGGCGACCGTTTCGGGTCGTCACCAGAGTGGTTGCTCCTGATGTCGATGGCGCGGTGGCGGCTTGGTGATTTTGCCGCCAGCTATCGTCTCGCCGACTATGCCCGCATCGAGTACCGGTCCCGAGGCGACACGGACGGTGAGATGCGCGCACAGAATGTAGCGGCAGCCGGAGCGTTCGCACGTGGCCAGCTGCGGGAAGCTCGAGCCGGATTCGAACGAGCGGGTTACCTGGCCCGCCAGTTGTCGGATACGCTGATGATGGCCCGCTGCACCAATAACATCGGCAACGTGGATTTCTATCTTGGGAACAACGCCGACGCATTGGTGCTGTACGCCAACGCAAGCAATCTCTTCGAGTACAGCCGTTCGCTGCGCGGCATCGCCGAGGCGTGGCACAACACGGGCATAGCCTGGCGAGAAGAGGGAGACCTGCATGCGGCGCGTAAGGCCACCGATCGCGCCATGGATGCCGCCGAGCGCCTTGGTGACGTGCGCCTGGTAGCCCAGACCTTGGCCGGGCGGGGGGAAACGGCCGCGTTGAGCGGTGACACACGCCTCGGCAACGCCGAAGCCACACGGGCGCTAGACCTCGCAAGGGAGAACGATGACAAGCTGACGGAGTGCCATGCGCTGAGAGTGCTGGGCCTCATAGCGCGCGCAGATGGGCTCTACCGGGAAGCGGTGCAGTTAGGGCGAGCGGCGTTGGAGATAGCCATAGCGGTGCAAAACCAATGGATGACGGCAAAGGCACGGGAGGAGTTGGGCGAATCGCTGGTTACTGCCGGCCAGCCCGGCGAGGCTCGCGCTGAGTTGTCGGCCGCCATCGAAGCCTACGCGGACATGGGTGCTCAGAGCCGTGCGGACCGGCTGCGCCAACGTATCGGTGAGCTCGCGGCTTCGGGCTGACCACCGCTCCTCCTAGGAGAACAGTCTCAGCTGGGAGACGGGCCCGAACGAGCGCCTGTGATGGGGGGTGAGGCCGTTCGCCTCGATCGCGGCCAAATGCTCGGCTGTGCCATACCCCATGTTCTGTTCCCACCCAAACGCCGGAAAGCGGCTAGCCAGCAAGATCATGAGTCGGTCACGGGCTTGCTTGGCAAGCACCGACGCGGCAGCGATCGAAAGACACGTAGCATCGCCTTTGACGATCGCCTCGTGCTCGCAACGGAGTTCGGGAAAGGGATTGCCATCAACCAACACATGGTCAGGGGCCTGGGATAGCAGCGATAGGGCCCTGCGCATCGCCAGCGCCGTCGCTCCGAGGATGTTTAACCGGTCGATCTCGCGCGGGGACGCAGCGCCTACGGCCCAGGCCGCGGCAGTATCACGGATAACGGCAGCCACGCGGTCGCGTTGGCGGGCGGTCATTTGTTTGGAATCGCGCAGGCCGGCTATGATCTTTGCGTTCTGCGGCAACACCACTGCCGCAGCTACTACCGGGCCGGCGAGCGGACCTCTCCCCACCTCGTCCAGGCCCGCTACATATCGACACCCCTTCGCCCACAGCGCGCTCTCGCGCGCCAGCGTCGGGGTAATCACCTACGAATCTCGACGCTCCCTAATACGTGCTGCTTTGCCGGAGAGCTTGCGCAGGTAATAGAGTTTTGCGCGCCGCACACGGCCGCGACGAACGACTTTGATCTCCGCCAGGCCGGGCGAATGCAACGGGAAAATACGCTCTACCCCGATTCCGGAAGACACCTTCCGCAACATAAAAGTTTCGCTCATCCCCCCGCCCCGACGCCCTATGCACACGCCCTCGAACACTTGCAGCCTTTCCTTCTCGCCCTCGCGAACACGAACCTGCACGCGGACCGTATCGCCCGGACCGAAATCGGGAATGTCCGTCCGCAGTCCCTCGCGTTCGATAATTGCCAATTTCTCCATGATTCTATCCTCTGCGCTCGGCCCCATCCGGCCGGTGGTCATCCAAATAGCGCGCCCACAATATCGGGCGCCGCTTCTCAGTCAAACGTTCGGCCTCGGCTCGCCGCCAGGCTTCGATCTTTGCGTGATCGCCCTTCTGCAAGACCTCGGGAACCAGCTGCCCCCGATACTCGGCCGGCCGTGTGTAACTCGGCGGACTCACGAGTCCGTCATAATATGAGTCAGTCGCTGCCGAGTCGTGATCTCCCAACGCACCCGGCAACAGCCTGACGACCGCGTCAATGATACACAGCGCCGCCATCTCGCCACCGGAAAGCACGAACTCTCCGATCGCCACTTCCTCATCCGCACGGCGGGCGACGCGCTCGTCCACGTCCTTGTAATGGCCGCAAAGCAGTGTCAGCTCTTCAGCGACGCTATATCGCACCGCATCGTCGTGCGTGAACAGCTTGCCCCGCGCGGACAGCAACACTACCGGCGGCTTCGGCGTCAAGTCGTCCAACGCCTCGTAGAAGGGCTCCGGCTTGAGCACCATGCCCGCGCCACCGCCATACGGCGCGTCATCGACCGTTCTGTGACGATCGTGGGTGTAATCTCGCAGATTCACCAACCGAACGTCATATAACCCGGACGAAGCTGCCCTACCCAGGATGCTGGTCTGGAGCGGGTTCAGGAAGAGGTCCGGAAACAAAGTGACCACATTCACCCGCAACATTCACACCTCCAGTAACCCGGGAGGCAACACGACTTCAATGCGGCGGTTTTCGCGATCGAGACGTTTGACGATCGGATCACGGAAAGGAATCATATGCTCCCTGCCATCCCGCTCGATCACCAACACACTTCCGCCCGGTACTCCAACGATCTCCTTGACCATGCCAATCTCGACACCGGCCTCCACAACGATCGACCCGGGGATCTCGTGGAGGTACATCTCTCCTTCCTCCGGAGGGCTGAGTTCGCTCTGCACCGCCCCGAGCATCACCGAGCCCCACGATTCCAGCACTCCCCGCTCGGTGATCCCCTCGAACGAGACGAGCCAATGGCGCTGATAGGACCGCGCCTTTTGTATCACTACCTCCACACCCGTCGGCCGCCCCTCCTCATCCACCGGCACCAACACCCGACCGGGGACGAAAACTGCATCGGGCTCGTCCGTCAGCGGATAGATCAACGCCTCTCCCTTGAGCCCGTGTGGCTTACGGAAGCGCGCTACCGCCAGGTAGACCGCCTCCGTCAAAGTGCTATTCCTCCGTCGCCGCGACCTCGGCGGGAGCCGCGGCAGGAACCGAAACGGCGGCGGCGAACACACCCGCTTTCTTGAACAACGATCGTACGGTATCCGACGGCGTCGCGCCGCGCGACAGCCAATCGCGGGCCTTCTCCGCATTGACCGCGATCGTCGCAGGGTCTGTACGGGGATCGTAGTGGCCGAGCGTTTCGATAAAACGCCCGTCGCGTGGTGCACGACTGTCGGTTACCACAATCCGGTATGTCGGTTGATGTCGCCGACCGGTACGGCGCAAACGAATTCGTGTTGCCATTTCTGCTTCCTTGCGATTGCCGCTAACTGAGCTTTCCCATTGCGTTCATCATTTTCTTCATCTGCCCGAACTGCTTGACGAGCTGGTTCACTTCCTGAACCGAGCGACCGCAACCCCGGGCAATTCGAGCGCGACGCGATCCGTTCAAAACCTCCGGTCGGCGGCGTTCCGCCGGCGTCATCGAGAGCACGATCGCCTCGAAGTGCTTCAGCCCTTTGTCATCCACCTTGGCGGCCTTGAGCATCTTCGAGTTCACGCCCGGTAGCATCCCCAACACACTCTTCAGAGGCCCCATCTTCTGGATCTGCCGCATAGCGACCAAGAAATCCTCGAGATCGAGCCCTCGTTTTGAGAACGCCTTCTTGGCGAGCCGCTCCGAGTCCTCGGGATCCACCGCTCCCCGGACCCGCTCCGCCAACCCCACCAGATCCCCCTTCTGGAGGATGCGTCCCGCCATGCGAACCGGGTCGAACTCCTCCAGCGCATCGAGCCGCTCACCGACACCCACGAACTTGATCGGGGCACCGGTGACACCGTGGATCGACAGTGCTGCACCGCCCCGGGCGTCACCGTCCAGCTTGGTCAGGATCACGCCGGTGATCCCGAGCGCTTCGTTGAACCCCTTGGCGATCCGGACCGCGTCCTGTCCCGTCATTCCGTCAGCCACGAGAAGAACCTCGAGCGGAGTCACGGCCGACTTCAGCCGTTCCAACTCCCCCATCATCTCCTCGTCAATCTGCGACCGGCCGGCGGTATCGACGATCACGGTGCGGGCACGGGCCTTCTCGGCAGCCGCGATGCCCCCCTGCACCAGGGAGACGACATCGTCTCCGTCGGCGCTTCCGTGTTCCCGGGGGCCGAAAACAGCGACCCCGACCTCCTCGCCAAGCTGGCGGAGCTGGTCCTCCGCGGCAGGGCGGTACACGTCTGCCGCCACCAGGAACGGAGCTTTCTGTTCCCGCTTCAGCCGCGCCGCAAGCTTCGCGGCCGTCGTGGTCTTGCCCGACCCCTGCAACCCCACCATGAGGATCACAGTCGGCGAAACGGTCGCAAATGCCAGCGGAGCGGGGTCTTTCCCCAACAGCGTCACCAGCTCGTCGTGAACGAATTTCACGAGTTGCTGGCCCGGACTCACCGTCTTGCCGAACTCGATCCCGACCGCTCTCTCGCGGAGGCGTCCAACGAACTCGCGGGTGAGTTCGTAGCTGACGTCGGCCTCCAGAAGAACCAGCCGGATTTCCCGGAGTCCCTCTTTGACCTGATCCTCGGTCAGGACGCCTCGGCTCGAGAGGTTCTTCAGAACCCCTGTGAGCCTCTCGGAAAGGGCCGAAAACATATAGCCGCTAAGTTTACATAGCCACCCGGGTTGGCGCCACGGGAAGGGCGGAAGGAGTGAAGGAGTGAGGAGGGAAGGACGGTAGACCCGGGCTGAGGCCGGAGGCTTTCCATCTTTCCTTACCGTCTTCCTTCCGTCTTTCCGTCTTTCCGCCCGTAGCTACCGCCGGATCAAGCGGCTCCCACCGACTCCTTGGTTT
>JADFIT010000097.1 GCA_022566515.1 Gemmatimonadota bacterium | reverse complement strand
ATTGACGACGGCTCAAGCCGCCGCTCGGCGATCTGTCGGTAAACCGACGTTAGGGGAGTTGGTAGCTTCAGCGACGGTCAGTTGGCCGAGCCGCGGAGCCCCAAACCCAGGAGAACCCATGACTCTACGGAGATTGTCTGCAGCGCTCGGCGTGTGGCTCACCGCCTCGCTCCTCGCCCCGCCCGTGTCGGTCTCGGCCCAGCAGGTCACGCTGAGATGGAAGTACGTGGCGGGCAGCGAGCTCGTCTACCGCCTCGTGAATCACCAGGAAGTCACGATGCCAATGATGGGGGGCAACACGGTCAGCGAACAGACGCAGACGATGAGATGGAGCGTCCGCGAAGTCGCACCAAACGGTGACGCCACCATCACCGTCACGACCGAGCACGTGCAGGTAGAGATGTCAGGCCCGACCGGCAACGTGAGTTACGACTCGCGAACCGACGAGGCTCCGACCGTGCCGGCAGCACAGATGTTCGCGGCGATGGCAGGACTGAGCTACACGATGGTCATCGGTTCCCAGGGGACGGTGAAGTCGGTCCAGGGAATGGACCAGCTGATCGACGAGATGATGGGAGCACTGCCCCCCGAGGCCATGGCGCTGGGGCAGGGCATGCTGGGGGAGTTGTTCAGCGAGGAGTCCATCACCAACATGATGCAGCAGAGCATCCAGATCTTTCCCCAGGAGCCGGTCGGTCCGGGGGACTCATGGCAGCGCTCCTTCAGTATGTCAAACCCAATGATCGGAGGGGTGACCATGAATCTGACCTTCACGGTCGACGGCATCGAGGACCGGGACGGCGGGACCGTGGCGGTGATCTCGAGCACCGGTGATATGGTGGTCGGAGAGGGGGCTGGCGGGCAATTCTCGGGCATGATGGTGATGGGCGACGCCGAGATCACGAGCAAGATGAACTTCGACGTCGACCGTGGTCTGATCCTGTTCAGCACGACGACGAGCAATATGGAGATGACGATCTCCGCGGCGGGTCAGCGGATGACGGTCGTGACGGTCACGACGAGTACACTGGAGCTGATCGACTACGTGTCGGGAGGGTAACGACCCGAACTCGACAGGCGCTTGCGCCCCCGCGAGATCCGTCAGGGGGCCGTCCCGTGCCACGGACCCTGATTGCGGGCGGGTAAGCCGTCGGTCTCGGGAAAGTTGGTTCGAGGAGTTGAAGGCGAAGATTGTGCCCATACCATCCGAAACCAACGTTTGTCCCACCCCGGCTTCAATACTCAAAATCCCTTGGGGGCAACCCCATGCGGGTTGAACGCCCTCCCCATACCGCAGCTCACCGCGTTCCGCTCACTTCCCGTCGACGGCTGCGCCGTCTCAGGGTCGTTTCGCGTCGAATCCCGCCTCGGGCATCGTTGCGGCGCAAGGACTTTACGGGGTGTAGGGTTTTTCCCTTCGGCCTGTTGTTTCCCACCGATTGTGTCCAAATTGCTCCAGGTGCGCTTTCGGCTCCGCGCGGTGCAACGGATTCCCGGTCACTTGAATTGCATATGAGCTACAGCTGGACAGAGGCACGAACTCGATAGGAGATCATCGACAAACGTCTGGCCCTTGCAGGCTGGAACGTCGACGATCCGTCCCAAATCATTCAAGCCAGCTTCCTCTCACTCGTCCGTCATGTCCTGGGGCTCGAGGAGATTCTGACGTTCACGGAGTAGCTGATCGCGTGAGCGGTTTACCAGCCGGCCGGTTTGCGAACCATGGCTTCGTCTGGAAGCTTGAGGGGATCGGGAAGCTGGTGCCGGGCGTATGCCTGACGTCGTATCCTAAAATGGCCGTCGGCGACAAGCCGCAACTCCTGGTTGAGCCGCTTGTATGGGAAGCCAATCCAGATCGCTCTCCCGCTGCTGAGTCGGCGAGCCGCAGCGATGGCGGGCAAGAGGTCGGTGTCACCAGTCACCAGAACGGCAGTCTCGCACGCGTCAGTCACGAACAGTTCGATGAGGTGGACCGCAATGGATACGTCCGTTTCCTTCTCTTCGTGGCCGGGGGTTTCCCGCTTGCACGTCGGGCACCAACGAGGCTTCCATTTGAAGCGGCCCATGACCACATCGACGCCCGTGGTCTGAAGTGCGGTGACATAGGTTCGGTGGCGTGCGACTACTCCGGGCTTGGACGAACTCAGGAACGCCGCGTACGCTGAGAAGTAGATAACGCGTTCGAGGACACCGGCCTTTCCGAAGACACTGCTCTGGACGTAGGAGTTGCATAGAGCGTGGAGATCGAGCCACTTGAGCGTTTCACCGCTGTCGCGGGTCGCCTGGCGGAGGGAATGGTAGACGTTGAAGCCGTCAACAAGGAAGACGACGCGGTTCACCGGGTCACCGACGCAAAAAAACCTCCGGGCCGTAGCCCGGAGGGGCCTGGGCGTCCCGGAGGACACGCCAGGGGTGACATTGAATCAATCATATGTTCAGCATCAATCGATGTCAATCTGGCACCTGCGACAATCTTTCGCATAAGGCACAATTACACAACGACTTACGCGATTCTGGGCCGTTCAAGCGTAGCCTCGGCTACCCAACCCCAGGCAGAATAATGAGGTAATAACCGCCGTGCATTACCACGTTTCTGCGATCATTACCACCTTAATGCCGGCAGCTTCGATGCGATGCTAACCCAAGCCATCCGCCGGATGCGATTATGCCGCACGTCCGGATCTGTGGAGGGGATCGGGACTACTAACAAAACGTCTACTCCATGCCCCCCAGCCCCGAGCCATCGCTAATGTGGTTATCGGCTATTGAGGAACGATGGCGGGAACTTTGCACTTACTCTACCGCCGTAGGTGCCCGGTGCGTTGAAACGCGGGCTCGGCCGCGGCGTGTCTCTGCTGAATATCGAATATTGAATATTGAACAAGGAATATTGAAGTGGTGGTGGGCAGTTCGATATTCCCTGTTGGATATTCGATATTCAATATTCGGTAGGGGCCGAGCCCGGGCTTAAGCCCACCGAGAAACGCGGAACCTCTTCTCGCCTCGACAGCCACCGATCCCTATCTTATGACCAGCCCAACGAGAACACGGTAAGTTACTGACGTGAAAATCGGAATTATCATTGGACGCATCGGTGACGTCGACGGGGTCGCCCTGGAGACCGAGAAGTGGATAGATGTCCTGAGGAAAATGGGACACGAGATATTCATTCTTTCCGGTCATTTCAAGGAGGATGTGATCGAACGGGAGAACCAGAAGGCACTTCGGTTTCTTTCATTCTTTTCCCCCGAGTGCGAATGGGAGCAGAACCGGGCTTTTTTCTTTCCACCGGATGATGCGGAACGACTGCTGAGTCACCTCGACGGGACCGCCAACCACGTTGCAACCGCTATTTTCCAGTGGATCCTGGACTATCGCATCGACGTGCTCCTCATCGAGAACGCATCATCCTTGCCGGCCCATTTGTCCCTGGGCATGGGTATCATGCGTTGTGCGGAGCGCCTCGATCTTCCGATCGTAATTCATCACCACGATTTCTACTGGGAGCGGGGCTCGCGGTACACCTCACCATTCCCCGAAATCACGCAGATAGTGGAAGAGACCTTCCCCCTGCGTACCTCCAACGCCAGACACGCTGTTATCAACACCCATCAGCGGGGCGTTCTCAAGGAGAAGTTCGACATCGATGCGGTGGTCGTGCCCAACGTGATGGATTTCGACAAGCCTTTTGCTCAAAAGGATTCGTACAACGCCGATCTGCCCGCGAGCATAGGGCTGCAGGAAGGTGACATCCCTCTTTTCCAGATTACCAGGATTGTCCAGCGCAAGGGGATCGAAGTTGCCATCGATCTCGTCGGCCGGCTGGAGGACCAGCACGTCAAGTTGGTGATCACCGGGAGCGCGGCCGACGATCATCGCAAGGGCTACTACAGAAAGCTTGTCAGGCAGATCGAGCGGAACGGTATGAAATCCCGGGTTATCTTTGCCCACCACAAGCTTCTCAGCAGCCGGGGAACAAGCAGCACGGGCGAGAAGATTTTCTCCCTGGGCGATGCTTACGCCCATGCCGTCGCCTGCACCTATTTCAGCACTTACGAGGGTTTCGGGAACGCGTTTGTCGAAGCGGTCGTCGCCCGGAGGCCCGTTTTCGTGAACAACTACAAACCCGTTTTCTGGCCGGATATCGGCAGCCTCGGCTTCGAGACGGTGATGCTGGAGGACAACAACCTCACGGACGAGTCTGTGGCCGAAATCGATCGGATTATCCACGATCCGGCAATGCAGGTGGAAATCTCCGAGCATAACTTCGAGCTGGGGCGGAAACACTTCTCGTTCGAAGTGTTGGAGCAAATCCTTCAGGCGATCTTCCCGCAATAAGGTAGGTCATCGTGCAGCGAGGACGGCGCTACAGCACGGACGGCATGATGGATGCCCTGCGAAGCGAGGGCATAGCCACCTGGTTCGACCTGGGGTTGATGCTCGACCGGCTCCGCGACGGGCGCGACACACCGGGGCTGATCTTCGACGATAATTTTGATGCCTTCGCCCGGCACATATGTCACGGAGTGGGGCTGGTGACATTCCACTGCTCGGTGGATGGCGTTACGGTGGAGATCGCGAAATACGTCGAGGCAATGCGTCGCGTACTGCCGGAACCGCAACTCCACATCATCACGGGTCATTTTGACGTTCGCGCGGGACCGATGCTGGGTTCCAACATCGAGTGCCACGAGTTGCCCGAACTCAACGGGTTTTCCGAGTGGCGCCTGTACGGAGACTTCTTCCATCGTCGCATGGAACGGGGAAGTCCTCTCTACAACACTCTGATTCTCGCGCTCTGGGATGACGTACTTGTCATTGCGGAACGCCTCGGACGGTTGATCGAGCGTTGCGATATCCGTCTGTTGATCCCAATCAACGTCAACTCGAATCCGGGCAATGTCGCTCTGGCACTGGCCATGGTGCTGATCTCCGAGCATCTGCGCATTCCGGTCATCGCCAGCAACCATGACTTCTACTGGGAGGGGGGGCGTAGCCGCGCGGAGAGAGAGGGGAGCCGGGCAGGACCGCGCGACCACTTTTTCACCAACTCTCACCTGGGCGAGGTGTTCTCAGTCATCCAGCTGATCTATCCCTGGGTAGCACGTACGTGGATTTCTGCCAACCTCAGCCGGACGCAGTCGTTTCAGTTGGTACGGCAGTTTGGCCACAACCCGGCCAACGTCGCGGAGCTGGGTACAGCGGTGGACACGGCACTCTTCGCACCTCTCAACCGCCCCAGACGCGTCGAGGTGTTACGACAACTCTCGATTCTGCTGACGGGATCACGCAAGCGGCTCGGCGCCAATTCAGTCGCCGACATCCTGCGACAGAACCCGCTGGCGGCCGATCGGCCGCAGCCGTTGCTGGTGGCGGCCCGCGAAATACAAAACGTGGATTTTGTCCGCGACAACATGATCCTGCTACAGCCAACCCGGATCATCAAGCGCAAGAAAATCGAAACCAACTTTCGCGTCATTTCGCGTCTGTTTTCCGACGCGGAATTCATCAACGCCTTTCGTGACACGCCGAACCTCAAGCTTACCTTGCTGGTTACGGGGCCGGTGGCGGACGAAAACGACCGTTACTTCCTGAGGCTGTTGCGTGACTTCGACAGGTGTGTGTCCCGGCTTCCAGAGTCCGTCCGGGATCGGGTGTTTTTCGTGCTGTTGTTCAGCGGGATCGACTACCCGAGTTTTCGAAAACAGTTCGACCCTCCGTGTACGATCGCCGACCTGTACGGGGTTGCGTCACTCGTGGTGCTGCCGAGTGAAACGGAGGGCCGTGGCCTGCCGATCATAGAATCCGCCGCCTGCGGTGTTTCGATAATGACGCGGCGCTACGATCCGGAGGACGCGTTCGCCGAAGTGATAGGCGAACACCTGGCACGAGACGAGCGATTGGAGGTGATCTCTTTCCGCGATCGGATCACGCCCGCTCTCATCACGTCTGTCAAAGAGCACTTGCTCCAGCAGCTGCGTTTCAGGGAGGCCAACGCACACAACCGCCAGGTCGTTGAGGATCGCTGGTCGATGGAAGCGCTGGCCCGCGACTTCGAGAGTTGCTTCCGACAGCTCCACCGGCAACTTCAGGTAAACGATCATGACCTGGCGACCGCATCGGAAGTGCTATCGCGGTTCGAGAGGCGAGTGCGACGTCATCGGGGCGAGCTTGGCACAGTTATGAATACCGACAATCGCGAATACCTGCCGGGCCACGGACGCATGGGGTTCATGCTGATGTTGAAGTCGCTCATCGACCCGAGCTATTTCCGCGTCGAAGAGCAGCGCCAGCGCGGGATGGCTTTCGCGTTCGCGCAGCGGTTGGTGTATGAGAACCCGGACCCGTCTATCCTGAGTCGCGAAAAATTTCACGAGTTTTGCAATTGCGTAGATAATCTGTTCCTGGTTCGTGAGCGCGACCTGCCGATCATGTTCGACCACGCGTTCGCCTATCGGCATCGCAACCGCCGGCACCTCAAGTATGGCGACCTCACCTGGCACGAGTTGACAGGTGTCATCAACCTGTTGTTTGAGCAGATTGCCGCACCGCCGCCTTCGTTCGGTGCGACCCGTGACTCGGCGTCCCCTTTCTCGAACTGGGATTTGATGCTCGAGCAAAGGTGCGGCGGACCCCTCGCGATCGACGATCGGGCCAGGCTTTGGGAGCGCCTGCAGACCAACGTGCCGATCGCGTTTTTCGCCGGCAGCGCGCTCCAGGTGGAGATCGAGCTTTTCATCCTCCAATCGGTGCGTGTCCGGCTCGGTCTCGAGGCCCACGAAACGATGACCGGCAGGCTTCTGAGGCGTAGGCGGCTGGCGCCTATCTACATCTTTCAGCGCAGTAGGCCACTGGGAAACAACCTCACCGCCGATACGTTGAAGGCTTACGTCAATGAGACCCGCAACGATGAGCTGCGGTTGTTGTTTGAGAACGGGGTCTGTGTCGTCGTTCCGACGAACCAGATCTCGGTGGGCATCGACGTCAGGCAACTCGGCACGCGTGCCCTGCGTGTGCTCGCCGAGGTACGCGCCGGGGGTGGATTCCTGATCGGAGCGACCGAACACGCGTCCCTCACCACCGACATAGTTGACATCGAACGGTTCCACGTCGGACAGGTGCTTGACGTACTCACGGCCAGTGTGATGGGCCTCTCGCTCGGCGACGGCTACGTCCAGTGGGTGCCTGCAGGTCTCAGGGCTACGCTCGCCTACCCGACGCCGATACAGACCGCGCGTGACCTCAGCGAGACGTTCAAGGGGCCGCTGTTCCGCAGGGCGTGCAAGAGACTGGGTGAAAGGAAAGTTCTCGAGGAGTTGCGGCACGACGCCCGGGAGCGAGGATCGCCCGTCGTGAGCGTCCTCGAGCGACTGGTGGCGCCACCCGCCAAACGAAAATCCGCAGTCACCGCGCAGGCCATCAACGGGCTCTACGTAGACGGGTTCCCATGGTCCGGTGCGCTGGCCAGCGTGCCGCCGGGCGCAGCGATGCGCTATCGCATTGTCCGGTCTGACGGACCACCCCGCACCGTGCTCGATTTCATCAAGCGTTTCAACCGCAGTGCAAAAGCAAAGGCTCGCATCGCGTGGAACGGAGGCTATATCCTGAACGCCGAACTCGTGGGCAAGCTTGGCTTGCCGGAGTCCTACATCGGCTCTCCGCTGGGCCTGATAATCTCCAACGGCGAGGTCGTCTGTCCCCCACTCTTCAACAAACCGGCGCTACTGGTGGGAAAAGACGACTCGCTCTCCATTCGCAGGGTCAGCGCCAGGTCGGGCATGCGGGTCAGCGGCGCGGGCGTGACGGTGGACTTCGAACCCAGCTGCTACAACGCGCTGACACCGGGAGCGGGACCCTGCTTCTACGATCTGTTGTTCCCCGGGAGCGAGCTGCCCGGGGATGGGCGGACAGTGGTGCGGTTGGCCGGCGCGCGAGTGATGGAGGTGATCCACACCGGCGCCGGTCAGGACGTTCCGGTGTTGCCGGTGGGACTGTGTCTCTCGTTCGCCAGAGGTGAGTTGCCCGACGGATGGGTCGATGGCGCCCGGCTCCATTTCGAGCTGACGGACCTGGCCGACGTGATCCAGGCGGTGGAAGCGGGTCCGATGCTCGTGTCCGGTGGCCGCAGTTGCATCGATATGGATGCGGAGGGCTGGAAGACCAGAAATTCGATCGCCACACAGGCGGCGCGGCTCGACTACCTCGACATGAGAGGACCGAAGATCGCGGTCGGAGTCGACGGGAACGGTATGCTCTCGGTGTTGACAGTGAACGGGCGCATCCGAGAATCGGTGGGGGCGACCCATGTGGAAATGGCCGAGATCCTTTCCGCGCGCGGCGTGGAGAGCGCGATGGGCTTTGATCCCGGGGGAAGCAGCACGCTTGTGGTAGGGGATAAACAGTTGAACATCAGTCCGTACAACCGGGACTACGAACGAAACGTCTACTCCATGCCTCCCCAGCCCCGAGCTGTCGCTAATGTGGTTATCGGCTATTGAGGAACGATGGCGGGAACTTTGCACTCACTCTACCGCCGTACCGCCGTACCGCCGTACCGCCGTAAGTGCCCGGGCTTCAGCCCACCGGGAAACGCGGAACCTCCTCTCGCGACGACCGTCACCGACCCCTAATTACCCTTCATCATGGGCAAAGAGTATTCCGTGTACGACGCCAAGGCCAAATTCTCGGAGATCATCCGCAAGGTGCGCGCAGGCCAGACGGTCACCGTGTCCTATCACGGTGAGCCAGTCGCCGAGATTCGACCGATTCGGCCGCAGGGCTTCGCGTTGGAAGATCGGCTGCGCCGGATGGAGGACCGCGGCGTCGTCGTCCGTTCTTCCGCGGGAGCGGGCAGGCTGCGCCGAGTCGCGCGACGGCGGGGCGCGCTGCAGCGGTTCCTCATCGACCGCGAGTAGTGAAAGTCGCATATGTCGATACGTCCTGTCTCGTCGCCATTGCGTTCGGCGAGAAAGGGGCAACGGCGATTGGGCGTCGGTTGGAGGGGTTCGATGAGTTGCTCTCGTCGAATCTTCTCGAGGCCGAGCTGCGGGCATCGTTTGTCCGAGAGAACGTGGAACCCGATGCTTCATATCTCGATGCAATCGGGTGGATTCTGCCGGACCGGCCTTTGAGCCGGGAAATGTCTGTGGTATTGGCGGCGGGTTGTCTGCGCGGCGCCGATCTGTGGCATCTCGCTTGCGCCCTCTACGTCGTCGATCGGCCGCAAGAGATGTCGTTTGTGACGCTGGACTGTGGGCAGTGGGCCGTAGCTGAAGCACTTGGGTTCGCCACCTAAACCTTGGCTTGCCTAAACCGACGGACCCGCAAGCCGGAGCGGAGCGACGGCGGGGTCCGTGGCTCAACCCACCCCTAACGCCACGTCACCTCCATCGCAAAGAAGTGGTCGAACACCTCCCGATCCGGGTGGTTCTCGGCGTTGCGCTCCGGACTGCGGATATAGAAGTCGAGCTGCTGCAGGGCGGGGTTCACCGCGCCTGCCGGCGACGACTTATCCTCTAAGGGGTAGCTCGTCCGCAGGGTCTCGCGGTGGCGCATTCCCTGCGTCACCATGAAGTGGATCTGGTAATCGCCGTACAGCACTTCGCCGTTGAGCGTCGCCGATCCTGTCCCCCAACCGGCCACGTACAGTATGCTCTTCGGCCAGTTGGCATCGCCACACCCAGCATCGCCATGTTCGAACAGAAACGCCGCGATTCCTCCATCATGGCAGGGAGAAAACTGCACGAATTCCTCCAGCTCGATGACGTACTCTCCCTCGGGTAGCTGCAGCTCTGCACGGAAAGTCCCGGTGTTGTCAATCTCGTTGACGTCAATCTGCACCGTGCCGCCGACCGGCCGGACGTTTGACGCATCGTTTCCCATGTGATCCCACGGTGCAGCATCGGAGAGCGTGCCGACTTGATAGACACGACTGCCCGTCACGATGAACCGACCGTCGTAGAGATCGTGCTGTTCCGGGGTGTAGACGCCCATTTCAGTGCCCGGTTGGTAGCGAGCGCCCGGCTCAGGCTCGGGGGTGGCGCAAGCCGTGAGGGAAGCAGCGACAAAGACACAGGTCAGTGATATCCGTTGCATATCCAACCTCACTGGGAAAAATAGTCGAGTGGATTTCGAGGCGCTAACCCCGCCATGAAGCTGGCGCGCGCGCGGGTGGTTTGCCTCCATCGTTGGAGATCACTCGACATACGCCGCGCGCCTTCTCAGGTTCCCCTCGCCCACGTGGCGAACCTGATCTCCGTTGCGCCGCCACCATGCCTCGGCCCGTTCGCGGAACTTCGCTTCACGAATCTGGAGCGGCGGATGGGAGCGGAAGTAGTCACGGATCGGGTTCGCGCCTCGCGGCTCGACAGATTCTGATCGGGTGACATACCGAAGCAGTGACGCGAAAGACCCACCGACCCCTCTGGGATCGTACGGACTGTTGACGAGGGCTGAGTACGCATACTCGTCTGCTTCGTCTTCCTGCGTCTTGCTGAAGCTGTGTGACACGAGCATCCGGACGGCAAAGTCGACGATCTGGCCGAACGTACGAGCACCCAACTTATCGGCAAGAAGCCTGAACTTCACGGCGTCGACACAGTGACCCTGTTCGATATGCCCCAACTCGTGGGCAAGCACGGCCACCAGTTCCGCCTCAGATTGGAGGACATCGAGAAGGCCTCGAGTGACCAAAACGACCCCACCCGGCAACGCCATGGCGTTTGGCACGTCGTAATCCAACAGATAGACCCGGTAAGAAAAGGGCTTGTCTGCCGCGGTGGCCAATCTCGTCATGAGATCGTTTAGATAACGAAAGTCTTGATCCGCGGTGTCGGCCTGGGCATCATAACGAGCGCGCAACACATCGCCGAATTCCCGTTCATCGAGGTCATTGACGGGAATGACCCGGGTGACCAGGTGATCTATGGCCTTCACGGGTGTGCCCAAGAGTTGAAAGGCCGGCGCGAGACTCGACGGAAGCGGCGTATCGACGCGCGTCACGGAAAAAACCACCGCTAGAGTGACCCCGACGCTCAGCAGCAGCACCAACCCCACCAACCGTGCCTTGTCGTTCATGAAAAGCGGTCCCGGTATTTGTTGTACAAGGCGTTCATGCCGAGCATGAGCAGTCCGACACCGATGAACACAACGCCGCGGAGTCCGAGATTGGCCTGTGCCATATCGACGACGAGAAGACGAATGACGCACGCCGCGAGGCCGGCCAAGGCCATGTATCGGAAGTGACTCTCTCGCAAGACCAAACTCAGGGCGGACACAACGAACGCCTCAGCGGACCAGAGCAATGTCAGAACGGCTGCCTCAAAGCGCCAATAGAGGAACAATGCTACCCCGACAAAAAACGGATAGTACAGCCAGAGGTGTTGTCGCCGTGCGATGGCCTTGCTCCAGCCGGCGAGGTTGGCGAGGTGAAGCGGGAACGCGACCTCCCCCAATCGCAGTCGTCGGGACGTCGTGGCGAGAAAGAGGACCTGAAGAGCGATCGCAAGACCTCCGGTGAATCCCGGGTGCTGGTACCATCGCGGTGATGGTGTAGAGAATCCTGAGGTGACGATGACGAGGTCGAGAATCGAGATCCAGTAAAAGAGCAGTGCGTAGAATGCAAAGCGGCTGTCTAATCCGTCGATGACCCGTCTGGTCGCAGCCAGCAATGCGATACCGATCCAGAACAGCGGTCTCCACGGCGGCGCTATCTCGACTACCGTGACGACCGCGACAAATGCGAGCGCTAACTCGAGAAACAGTGGGTGAACGGCCCGCCAACTCCCGTGGCTCGCCAGATCATCCATCGGACGGAATAGCCACCAAAAACCG
>JADFIT010000237.1 GCA_022566515.1 Gemmatimonadota bacterium | reverse complement strand
GTCGCGGCCAACAGGCTACGAGGGTTGCGAGCACAACACTCCCCGCTAGAGCAAGTGATCGAGATACACACATAGGTGCAGCTCCTCCCGGATTTGGCCATTCGGCTTTGATTGATCGCTGTCCACAAAGCTGAGTCGCGGGCGCGCGACCCGCTAGGCTTGGCGGGTCGCGACTAAATCACGCCGGGGGCCTGAGATCGCGCATTCGGCCCAGCAGGGGCATCGGTCGCATCTCGGCGACTTGTCAAAGGTGTCTTCCGTGCGCGCATCAGCACTTCTTATCCCTCTTTCCGTCGTCGCCGGGGTGGAAGCCACTACCGGGCAAGCCACGGTCACCCTGGTTGGCACGACACTCGACTCGGCCACTCTCCAACCCATACCGGCGGTGTCCGTTTACACGACGACCACCGTTCGAACCGATTTCACCGACGCAAGCGGCGCCTTCCGGCTGGCCGATCTGCCCCAGGAACGCATATCGTCACCCTGCGTAGAAGTGGCTATCGGGTCCCTCCCGGGGAACGCGCCGTCCGAGTCTCCGCTTCGTTTTTTTGCGACGCTGTTCGCTCTGCTCGGTACGCCGCCGGCCGACAAACGGTGGGTGTTGTTTCCGCTGGGGCATCTCCCACCGATTGATGAAACGGCGCGGGAGACCCTGGATTGGTTGGATAGGTACTTGGGGCCGGTTGGGAGGGGAGATTCTAGAGTAGAGATATTAGAGAATAGAGATTAGAGATTGGGCCTCAGTCTCTAATCTCTAATTCTCCGGTTCTACCGCACCGCCAACAGCTCCGACCGCACGACCGCCTCGACCAGCTCCACGAACTCCGCCCGATACTGATCGTCGTCGTCGGCGATCGCTTCGCGTGCCGCGTTCAACACGTGAGCCATGGTCCACGTTCCCGAGAACTCGGACTCGCGCAGCAACATTCCGAACCCGGCCACGGCGGACGCAAACCGCAAATCCTGCGACGGGTCCCGGACCACGTCTTCGACGGGGTGCGTAAGCAGTCGGCTCGTATCGCCGTCCGGCGTCTTGTAGCGCAACTTGACGAACAGCAACTCACCCGTGTCGCGCAACTGCCGAGCGACCGGAGTCTGATAGCGCAACGAGTCGACACCGCCGATGGCGTATTCCATCTCGACGCCGACCGGAATCACTTCGTAGAGTGCCGTCACCGAGTGTCCTGCGCCCAACTCTCCGGCGTCCTTCGTATCGTCGTTGAAGTCCTCGGCGGAGAGCAATCGATTCTCGTAGCCGATCAGGCGATGCGCCTGCACGCGGGCCGGATTGAACTCGACCTGGATCTTCACATCTTTCGCGATGGTGAACAGGGTGCCGCCCATCTCCTCCACGAGCACCTTGCGGGCCTCGGCGATGTTGTCGATGTAGGCGAAGTTGCCGTTTCCGTGATCGGCCAGGGCTTCCATCTTGGAATCCTTGATGTTGCCGGTGCCGAAGCCCAGCACGGTCAAGAACGTGCCCTGCTCCCGCTTCTCCTCGATGAGGCGGATCATCTCGCCGTCGCTGGAGGCGCCCACGTTGAAGTCACCGTCCGTCGCGAGGATGACGCGGTTGTTGCCGCCCCGGATGTGATTGCGCCGGGCCACGTCATACGCCAGACGGATGCCCGCACCGCCGGCCGTCGACCCCCCGGCCGAGAGCCGCTCGATGGCGTCGAGGATCACTCCCTTCCGATCGCCGGACGTCGACTCGAGCACGAGTCCCGCCGCCCCCGCGTACACCACGATGGCCACACGGTCTTTCTCGCGCAGGTTGTTGACGAGCAGGCCGAGCGCGTCCTTGAGCAACGGCAGCTTGTCCGGGGAGTTCATCGAGCCCGACACGTCCAGCAAGAACACGAGGTTGGAGGCCGGCTGGTCGTCGAGATCCACGCGCCGGCCCTGCAAGGCGATGCGCACCAGCAGATGATCGGTGTTCCACGGCGCGCTCGTCACCTCGGTGGTGATGGAGAAGGGATGTTCGCCCGTGGGATCGGGCAGGTCGTAGTGGAAATAGTTGACCAGCTCCTCGATCCGTACCGCGTCGATGGGCGGACGCTGTCCGTCATTGATGAAGCGGCGCACGTTGGCATACGACGCCCGGTCCACGTCGATGGAGAACGTCGACAGCGGATTGGCCTCGACGCCGAGGAATCCGTTCTCCACGATGTGAGCGTAGGACTCGGTGTTGAAGTTGGGATCGTAGCGGCGCGAGAGGGCCGAACTGTTCATCAACCGGACCCGCGAGGCATCTGCGAATCCCAGCGCCACAGCTTCGTCCATGACGGGGCGCCCGGCCAGCCGGTCGAGCTCGCGGCGTTTTCCGGCGGCGCGGGCGGATTTCTGGGCAACTTCCCGCTCGTTGGTCGACTGTTGCGCTTCGGTGGGGTTGCCGGGCGGGGTGTTGGGCTGCCGGTTCACCACGTGGGACGAGTCGGCGTCCGGCATGGTTTGCGTGTGCGTGCTGCACGACAGCACTCCGAAAACGAGGCAGCTCGTGACCATGAGCATTGCGGTGCGGGTCATAGGGTACTCCTCCTGTAAGGCCCTGGGATTTGGGCAGTTAGATGGTACGGGTCGCCCCGTTTTCCCCTATGACGTTTGAGGTCGCGTGACTTGCACAGGCGTGCTGGCAGTCCAGCGAACCTAAACGCGACTCGCGGGTATGCAGGAGGAACGACGGCACCACGGAGAGGTCCCCTCATGAGCGCCTTCATTCGTCTGACTTCCCTGTCACTGCTCCCCCTCGTGCTTGCAACGTGCGGCGGAGAACCGTTCGGGCCCATCACCGAACTGCCGCGGGAACTAACCTCGGCGGAACTCCGACTCATCGAGGTCGACAATAGTTTCGCCCTGAAGTTGTTCCGGGAGATCGACGCTCGAGACCCAGACGTGAACCTGTTCATCTCGCCACTCAGCGTCGCGATGGCCTTGGGCATGACCTACAACGGTGCCGACGGTGAAACGCAGGTGGCCATGGCCGAGGCCCTCGAGCTGCAGCACATG
>JADFIT010000096.1 GCA_022566515.1 Gemmatimonadota bacterium | reverse complement strand
TCCACATCGTGTGCCAGGTTGGTGGCGTGGACGTTGCCCGGGAGCGGGCCCTGCAGCTGGCGTTGCTCGCCGAGAGGGAGTTGGAAGGTGTTCCCGCGAGCTTGGCGCGTGAAGCGCTGCGTGGCGGGCTCGCCCACGCAATAGACCGGCGGAGTTGACGCGTGTCGATCGGACCACGTCGCCCAGCTTTTTACGTCACGGTCCTCGGGATCGGATTCGTCCTTGGCGGGTTCCTTTCGGCCCTGATGGACCGGTTTCTTCCCCAGGGACCGGCCAAGGAGTTCTTCACCTGGACCGTGAGTCCCTCTATAGGCCCGTTTCATGTTAACTTATTGGTGGTGAACATGACCCTGGGGCCTATCGGCATCCAGGTGTCGCTGCTCGCCCTGGTGGGTGTGGTATTGGCCTACCTGGTAGCACGGTCGCTTTTCTAGGGGGCGAAGATGCCATTCAACGTTGGTCCATGGGAGTTGCTGCTCATTCTCCTCGGCTTGCTGCTCGTCTTTGGAGCCAAGAGGCTGCCGGAGATGGGCGCGGCAATGGGGAAAGGTATTCGGGAGTTCAAGAAGAACATCTCGGAAATGAAAGCCGAACTAGATCGTCCCGCTGACAGCGACACGCCGCAGCGGGAAATCGATCAGCCGGTGAGCAGCTCCTCCGGAGATCCGAAGAAGCTGAGTGAGTGAGGTAGCCCTACCGTCCGTCAAAACCCCAGCGGATTGAACCGTCCGGTCGCGTTCGCCTGGAGTTCTCTCTGGGCCCGCTCCAGCTCCCGCCGGCGGTCTATCACATCGGCACCGCTGCGCAGCGACAACATGAAACGCCGCAGCCTATCCTGTCGGGCGTTTTGTAGCACCTGAAATCGCAGAATCTGCGTTTCCGACGCAAATGTGCTGCTGTCGGAGAGTTGTTTGGCGATGGGCTCCACGAAGTAGATGCCGTCTCCTGCCTCGATCGGGGCGCTCGCCTGGCCCACACCCAGCCCGAAGCTCGTTCCCACAACCTCAGGAAGAAACGCCACCCGCGGATCGGGGTTCACCCGGGTCATCGGACCCAGCGTCGTAAAGTTCAATAGATGCTCCAGCGCCACTTCTGCCAGGGCCTGCCCGGCCCGGAGCTTGGTTTCTATCTCCGTCGCGAGTGCTCGCGCCCGCTCCCACTTCACCGCAGCGAAAGCCGCCCGCCTGACTTCCTCTTCGACCTCCTCGAACGGCGGCGTGCCTTCCGGGCGGACGCTGTCCAAGCGAAACAAGTAGAACGCCGACGGTGTCTCGATTACCTGCGAAATCTCGCCGGGAATCGCCTCGAACGCCCAGAGTGCCGCGTCCGGAACCGGTTGCAGGTCGATGAACATCCTACCGCCTTCGAACACTGTAGGAGCCGTCAGTACGGTCGTGCCCAACAAGTCCGCAACGTCGTCCAGCGCAGCCGGGTCGGTCTGTTCCGCGGCATACATGTCCATCGTGTCGGCGCGGCTATCCACTTGGTCGAGATGGTCGCCGGCCAACTCGATGGCAATCAATATGTGACTCGCGTGAATGCTGTCCGCCGTCACCCGCTCCGGTTTGATGATGTGGTAACCGAACGGTGTCTGTACCGGCTCGGAAACCTCACCGGTGGGAAGAGCGAGTACCGCCTCCTCGAATTCCGCAATGAACTGGCCCAGCGGAACGACTCCCAAATCGCCCCCGTTGATCCGGCTAATCGAGTCGGCCGACTCGCGCTCGGCAACGTCGGCAAAATCGGTGCCGTCGAGAATTTCCTCTCTCAGTTGCTGCGCCCGGGCCAGCGCGGTTGCGGTATCGGCACTGTTGGTCATGCGCGATGTCGTGATGTAGCTCGTGTACGCCGCCGCCGGCCGCCGGAACTCATCGGTATGCTCGCGCATATAGGCGCGCACGTCATCGTCGGTGAGCGTAATCTCGGAATCGGCCACCAGTGCTGCGGGAACCAACTCCAACAACCGTATCGTGACTGAGTCGTGCTCGTCCCGATACATCTGCCACAACTTCGCATCGGTCACGTAAACGTCCGTGATCAACTGCTGGCGCAGCTTGGTGAGGGGAATCTCCTCCCTATACCGAGCTTCCAGGGCGAACATGAACGACGGATCGACGTTTGAGGCGAGGAAGCGGCGGTACTTGTCGATATCGAACACTCCGTCCGTCTGGAAGTCCGGCGCCTGTATTATTTCCGGTGGAGGAGAGAACTGGGCTGCGGCAATGATCTCGTCGTCCGATACGCGAATGCCCCGCCGGCTGTATTCCTGTTGCAGGAGGACCTGCTGCACGAGTTCCTCGAATACGGCGTCCTCGAAAGCCCGTTGTTCCTCGAGAGTGTAGCCGTAGCCACCGCCCTCGAATCGCCGCCGTTCCTGGGCGCTACGCAACGCGTTGTAGTAGGTCTGGAGGTCGATCTTCGTACCGTTGACGCGGGCGGCTGCATCGCCGATCGACGCCCCTCCTTGACCGGTGACGTCCATTCCGACATCGAAAACCATCCAACCGACGAAGGCCAGCGCCACCAAGAGCATGATCCATTTTGCGTTCGCGCGCATCGACCGCATCACCATTTACCGCACCTCAAAGTTGTGGTTTGAGAGGGCCTAAGTCTAAGCGTGACAACATGAAAACTCAACCCAACCGGTTGACAGCGATCCCCGCTGCTGGGTAAGTTGGGCCTTTCTACGCCACACCTAAGGACGCCGCTCCCCGATGGCATATCAGAGCGAACTCGCAAAGCTCAAGAGACGCTACGAAGAAAAACCCTCTCAGTGGTTTGCGGCGCTGGCCGAGGAGCATCGGCGCGCCGGCGATGTAGAAGTCGCCCTCCAGATGGTACGCAAGGGATTGGAGAATCGTTCCAATTATGTGAGCGGTCACATCGTACTCGCCCGGTGCCTGCTGGATCGGGCAGAAGACGCGGAAGCGCAACAGGAATTGGAGCGCGTCCTCGAACTGGACGGCGAAAACGTGATCGCCCTGAAAGTCCTCAGCGAGATCGCCGAGCGACTCGGAGACCCGGTCGGCGCCCGAGGATGGGTGGACCGGCTCCTCGAAGTCGATCCCATGAACGAGGAAGCCCAGCTGATGATGAGTCGGCTTGCCGACGTGAGCGCCGCAACCGCCGAGCCCTCGTCTGGGACGGATGTGGCGGAGCCAGAGGCAGCCGAAGAGGAATCTCCTCCCTCGCCGGAGGAGCCTGAGGCAACCCAGGAACTGGAGCCCCTCCCGCCAGAACCAGAGGCCCCAGAGGCAGCGGAAGCGGAAAAAGCAGCCGAAGCCGAATCTCCTCCCTCTCCCCTCTCCCCTCTCCCCTCGCCGGCAGAGCCGGCGATAACCGGAGCCGACGTGGAGCACGACGCACCCCTGGAATTGAGTCCTGAGGCGGGAGAAGGCCCTCCACCGGAAGACCTCGTAGGGGTACAGGTCGATCGGCCCGAACCCATCGAGTTGGTTGGTGGGCCCGGCATGGTGGTAGGTCAGGACCAGTCGGGAGAGCTGGTTGGGCGAGCCGAAGATGAGACCGGTGAGCAAGCCGAGTCCCCCGAAGAGGTGGCTCCTTCAACGGGGGAGCCGGAGCCCGTGGTGACCCAGACGATGGCGGAGGTTTACGTAAAGCAGGGACTCATCGACTCGGCCCTCAAAGTCTATCGCGAGCTTCTGGCACAGCGACCCGAAGATCCCCAACTCCTGTCGCGCATCGCCGAGTTGGAGGGCGGGGCTCCAGCACCCAAGGATGCCCCGGCCGATTCCGAAAAACCTCAGTATCTGGCCAGCAAGACCGGAGGGATATCCGCCAGAGCTTTCCTTGCCGCCGTGATAGCAGCCGGGCCGCCGCCGCCTCCCTCCAACCTCCCACCTCCCACCTCCCCGGGGAGCGGGGAGCGGGGAGCAGGGAGAGGGGAGGAAGGTGGGAGTAGGGAGGAAGCAGGAGTCTCCTTTGACGAATTCTTCGGTGGGACGGCTCCGAAGCAGAAGACGACGGAGAGTAGCGAGCCACCCGAGGCCAAAGGTGACGACGCCGATTTCAAGGACTGGCTCGAGGGTCTCAAGTCATAGTGCGTATCGCGGTGCTCAACGGGCCGAACCTCAATCTCCTGGGAATTCGTGAGCCGGAATTGTACGGCTCGGATTCTCTGGAGGACATCGAGAGTTCCGTTCGGGACCGAGCCCGGAGTGAGGGAGTCGAAATACTGTGGCACCAGACCAACCACGAAGGCGAATTCGTGGATCTGGTGCAGGGATTGCGTGGCAACGTCGCCGGCGCGTTGGTCAACGCCGCCGGGTTCACGCACACCTCGCTGGCCATCCGTGATGCCTTTCTTGCGGTGCGTGTGCCGTTCGTGGAAGTGCACTTGTCCAACATCTTTGCCCGGGAGCCGGAGCGGCGGCACTCGCTTCTGGCCGACATAGCCGTCGGCATCGTGTCGGGGTTTGGGAGCCTCGGCTACCTCCTGGCGTTCGACGCCATGGTTGCGCATGTGAAATCTCGTGAGGGTTGATTGCCGCCGGTCGCGGCTCGACCGGCTGCGGGAGGCGCTGGTGGATCGGGGTCTGGATGCGCTCGTGGTGAGTCACCCCGCCAACGTTCGGTATCTCACTGGATTCACCGGTTCATCGGCGGTGGTGGTGGTTGCCCACTCCGCCGTTTCGCTGTTCACCGACAGTCGTTACGATGTACAGGCCGAAGCCGAAGTGACCGGCGTTGCACGGGTGGAGATCGTATCGGGAGACCTGTGGGGAGTGGGGCCGGGGGCAGGGGCGGGGGCCGTGGAGAAGGCGGTTGACGCCGCGCCGGATCTCCGTCGCGTGGGATTCGAGGCCCACTATGTGAGTGCGAGGGCGGCTGCGGCATTGGGCGGGCACTCGGAGCGTGTGGAGTTCGTGCCCACCAGCGAGGTGGTCGAGGCGTTCCGGGCCGTGAAGGACGCCGGGGAGGTGGCGGCTATCGGCGCCGCCGCGCGGGTGGCTTCGGAAGCACTAGACGCCATCCTCCCGATCATTCGGCCCGGTCTGCGAGAGCTGGACGTGGCCGCTGCGCTGGAGCGGGAACTGAGGGTTCGCGGAAGCGAGTGGCATCCGTTCCCTACTATTGCGGCTTCGGGTCCGAGGAGCGCCATGCCCCACGCCGGAACGACGGAGCGAACGGTCGAGGCGGGTGATTGGCTCCTGCTTGACTTTGGTGCACAGGTGGAGGGATACTGCGCGGACGTGACGCGGACGTTCGTGGTGGGCCGGCGAGCCGATGAAAGGCAGCGGGAAGTGTACGAGGCTGTGCGCGAAGCCCAGGCCCGGGCCATCTCGCAGATCCGTGCCGGCATGACCGGGCGGGAGGCCGACGAGAAGGCTCGCTCGGTTATCGACGCCCGAGGATTCGGCGACGCCTTCCGGCATTCACTCGGCCACGGTCTGGGACTCGAAGTGCATGAAGCGCCACGTGTGTCACGCACGAACGAGGATTCACTTCCCGACGGGTGCGTTGTGACGGTGGAACCGGGAGTCTATCTCCCGGGCTGGGGTGGTGTTCGTATCGAGGACGATGTGCATGTGACCGCCGAGGGAGCGGAGTTGCTCTCCGACGGGGGAACTGAATTGGTTGAACTCGTGTGAGGCATGAGGAGGCACCGTAATTAACGGCAATGGCTAGTACCGCAGATTTTCGTAACGGAATGGTGCTCCAGATTGACGGGCAGTTGTTCCAGATAGCCTATTTTCAGCATGTGAAGCCCGGCAAGGGCGGAGCGTTCGTGCGTAGCAAGTTGAAGAACGTGCTCACCGGAGCAGTGACGGATAAAACCTGGAACGCCGGCGAGCGGGTCAACGAGGTACGTCTGGAACGGCGGTCGGTGCAATATTCCTACTACGACGGCCAGCTATACCATTTCATGGACATGGAGACTTACGACGACATTCCGCTCAGTGCCGATCTGATCGGTGAGGATCAAATCAAGTACTTAAAGGAAGGAATGGAATGTCAGGGGTCGGTTCACGGTGAAAAGATGATCATCATAGAATTACCGTTCTTCGTGGAGCTGGAGGTGGTCGAGACGGAGCCCGGTCTTCGCGGCGACACGGCGTCCGGTGGAACAAAGCCGGCGAAGTTGGAGACCGGCGCGGTGGTGCAGGTGCCGCTGTTCGTGCGGCAGGGCGACGTTTTGAAGGTGGATCGGAGAGAGGACAAATACCTGACCCGCGTATGATAGATTTCAAGATCGTGGAGAAACTACTGGCACTCCTGGACGACTCGCAAGCGAATACCATCGAGGTCAAGAAGGGGTGGTGGTCGACGACGGTAAAGGTGTCGAAGGGTCCGATGGGTGGAGTGTCCGGACCCGTGACGTACCAGGTGGCGGCCGAGTCCCATCCTGCCTCCCCTGTGGCAGCCGGTGGGGAAGAAGCGGTGGAAGCGCCCCCGCCCCCGCCCCCTGACAACCACATCGAGATCAAGTCGCCCATGGTGGGCACTTTTTACAGCCGGCCGGAGCCGGGTGTTGAGCCCTACGTGCGACCCGGAAGCCGAATCACGCCGGGCAAGACACTGTGCATCATCGAAGCGATGAAGATAATGAATCCGGTGGACTCTGAGGTTTCGGGCGTCATCGTGGAAGTCCTGGTCGAAGACGCTCAGCCGATAGAATTCGGACAAGTCCTTTTCAGGGTGGATCCCAATGGCTGAACCAGCTCCCAACGAGCCGTTTGATTTCAAGGCTACCATTACGGAACTCGTCAAGCGGGCGGGCTCGGATCTGCACATCAAGGTCGGCAGGCCGCCGATGCTGCGGATCAGAGGGGATTTGATCGAGTTGAAGCGCAGCCCGCTCAAGCCGGCCCAGTTGAAGGCACTCGCCGAACAGATCATGACGCCCCGGCAGGTGAAGGAGTTCGCCGAAATGAAGGAAGCGGACTTTGCCATTGGCGTCCCGGGTGTGGGACGGTTCAGGACGAACGTGTTTCAGCAGCGTGGCACGCTGTCCTTTGTCTTCCGGGCGATTCCGTACCAGGTCAAGTCGACAGACGAGTTGAATCTGCCGAAGATACTGAACGACATAGCCACGAAGCCCAGGGGTTTGGTGCTGGTGACGGGCATCACGGGGTCGGGAAAATCGACGGCGCTGGCTTCCATGCTCGATTACATCAATCGCAGCCGGGCGTGCAACATCATCACGATCGAGGATCCGATCGAGTTTCTCCACAAGGACGTGAAGTCCACGATCTCCCAGCGTGAGGTGGGGAGCGACACGCTGTCGTTCGAGGGGGCTCTGAGGCACGTGTTGCGTCAAGATCCCGACGTCATCATGATAGGTGAGATCCGCGACCTTACGACGCTCGACACGGCGATGAAGGCGGCCGATACCGGCCACTTGGTCTTCTCGACACTGCATACCACTGACGCAACGCAGACGGTCAATCGCGTGATTTCTTTCTTCCCGCCTCACGAGCACGACGCTGTTCGCAACTTGCTCTCCACCTGTCTCAACGCCGTGATCTCGTTGCGGCTCGTGCCTACCAAGGATGGGAAGACTCGCGTGCCTGCGTGCGAAATGCTGATCAACACCGCCGCCGTCAAGGAGAACATCCGCGATTCGGAGAAGGCGCTGGCCATCCCGAGCCTGATCAAGGAAGGCGGCGTGCAATATGGGATGCAGTCGTTCGACCAGTCGCTGATGGACTGGTATAGAAAAGATGTGATCAGCTACGACGATGCGGTGTTCTACTCGTCCAATCCGAGCGAGTTTGCGTTGAAGGTCAGTGGAATAGACTCGACATCCGACCGCACATTCAGCGACCGGTTGAGCGACTCGGGTGGTCTGATCGGGTAGTCTATGTTCAAGAAAATCCTAATCGCCAACCGCGGGGAGATTGCGCTGCGGGTGATACGGGCGTGCCGCGAGCTTGGCGTGGCAACGGTCGCGGTGTACAGCGAGCCGGACCAGGAATCGCTGCACGTCCGCTTTGCGGATGACGATGTGTGCATAGGCCCGGGTCCGAGCCGATTGTCCTATCTCAACATTCCCGGAATCATCGCCGCCGCGGAAATCACCGGCGCCGACGCCATACATCCGGGGTACGGCTTCCTGGCCGAGAGCCCGGAGTTCGCCGAGGCATGTGCCGAGTCGAAGATCACGTTCATCGGCCCGCCCGCCGAGCAGATACGGCTCATGGGCGACAAAGCCGCGGCGCGCAAATTGGCGAAGGACATGGGAGTGCCGGTCGTTCCGGGGTCGAACGGGTCGATAGAGAACCCGGCCGAAGCGCTGAAGACCGCAGAAGAGATCGGCTTTCCGGTCATCATCAAAGCCGCAGCGGGTGGCGGCGGCAAGGGCATGCGTGTAGCCGACGACGCCGAATCCTTCACCCACGCGTTCCAACTCGCCCGCAACGAAGCCTTGGCCGCCTTCGGTAGCGCCAGTGTCTACGTCGAGAAATATCTCTCCGCCCCCCGACATATCGAGTTCCAGATCATGGGGGACAAACACGGGAGGGTAATGCACGTAGGGGAGCGGGACTGCTCGGTTCAGCGCCGCCACCAAAAGCTCATAGAGGAGGCGCCGAGCCCCGGCATGAACAAAGAGTTGCGTGCCCGGATGGGCGATGCGGCCGTCGAGCTTGCGTCGAGCATCGAGTACGTCGGTGCGGGAACGATCGAATTTCTCCTCGACGAGGACGGCCGGTTCTACTTCATGGAGATGAACACGCGGATTCAAGTAGAGCATACCGTGACGGAGATGACGACGAACTTCGATCTCGTGAAGGAGCAGATACGAACCGTTGCGGGCGAGAAGCTGAGCTTCTGTCTCAACGGAGGCAGTCTTCGAGGCCACGCCATCGAATGTCGCGTGAACGCGGAAGATCCCCGGCGGGATTTCCAGCCGTGCCCCGGAACCATCACCGCATACCATCCGCCCGGCGGCCCGGGCGTGCGCGTCGATACCCACATCTACCAGGGATGTACCATTCCCCCTTACTACGATTCCTTGATAGCGAAAGTCATCGTCCATGGTCTCAACCGCGAAGAGGCGCTCGCGAGAATGACCCAGGCGCTGGACTCGTTCATTGTAGAGGGTGTGACGACCACGATCCCGTTCCTGCGTGCCGTGATCTGCCACCCGGAGTTTGCGGCCGGAGCGGTGGACACCAAATTCCTCGAGCGCCACAAAGACCTACTGCCGGCTGCTGAATGAAACTCTCAGTCTACTTTACAGCCCAAGGGTTGACGCAAAGCGACGTAGCCGCACACCCGGTGCTCGTCATCGACGTCCTCAGGACGACGACCACGATAGTGACGGCTCTGGGCAATGGGGCCAAGGCGGTGTTTCCGGCCGCAACGGCTGCTGATGCCATCCAACTGGTCAACAACCTGGAACGAGACGACGTTCTCCTCGCGGGCGAGCAGGGCTACCAGGCCATCGAGGGCTTCCATTGCGGGAACTCGCCGTTGGAGATGACGCCCGAGAAGGTCAAAGACATGACGCTCGTCATGGCAACCACCAACGGCTCCCAGGCCCTGGTAGCGGCGCAGCACGGCAGCCCCGTGTTCGTCGGTGCGGTCATCAATTTCTCGGCGGTGGCTGCGGCGGCCAGGGCGGCCTTCGAAGAAGCGGGAGAATTGATTATTCTGTGCGGAGGCCGCGAGCGGCGATTCGCGCTGGAAGACGCGTATGTCGCCGGCCGCTTCGCCAGGGAAATCCTGCCGAGCCGCGCCCGCGGAGTGGAGATCGACGATGCGGCCATCGCCGCCCTCCAGTTGGTGCGGCGCTACGGCGAGAAGTGGAAAACGGCGGTCAATGCCAGCGCCGCCGCCCGCCGCCTGAAAGAACTTGGCATGGCCCGGGACGTGGCCGCGGCAACAGAAGTAGACAAGTTCGATATCGTTCCGCTGTACGCGGACCGCCAAGTGAAAGTCTAGCCCGGAGGTGAAGTGGGGCTGACCCCCGATCGGCGCCGTGAGTTAGCTGCGATTCTCTCCCTGGCGGTGGGAGTCTTTCTCGGACTGTCTCTCCTTCCGATACCTCTCACCGGCCCCCTCGGCCGGATCGTTGGGGCCGTCCTCTGGAAGGGCCTCGGTTTGGGTTCGCTGCTCCTGCCGGCGTTGCTCTTGATCGTGGGCATCATCCGCTTTGGATGGCTGTCCGGCCTGGATGCCCGCCGCATCGCAATCCTCATGGGTGGCCTGGTGCTGTTGGTCCCCTTCGGCATCGCCGTAGCAGTCGGGCTCGAAACGATTTCGGATCTTCCTCCCAGCTACGAGCAGTGGGCTGCCCGGCACAGGGTGGTGGGCTTGGTGCCAGCGTTTCTCGCGATCACCATCTCCGGCTGGGTGGGTACCGCCGGTAGCGTGATCGTCGGGTTGCTCGGCCTGTCAGCCCTCACGATATCTACCGTGGGATGGCATCCGCTGAAAACCCTCAGACGATCCGAATCGGCGGCCGTCAGGGATAGGCGCGCCTACGAGGCCTCGTTCATCGAACCCGAGTTGTCCCCCGGCGAGGCACCGGCAAAGCTCAAGGCGCCACTCCTGGCGAGAAGAAAGAAGCCTGAAAAGTCGGGGACCGCCGCCGATCAGCCCGCCGCCGGCGACGAACAGGCGTTCATCAGCGAGGCGGCCGCAAGACCATTCCCCTACGGCCTGTTGAACAAAGCTGAGATCGATGCCGGAATCGAGGACGAAGCGGAGCTGGATCGCCTCGGCCGCGTTCTCGTCGACACACTGAAAACGTTCAAGGTGGACGTGACGCTGGGACGGCATCGCTCCACCGGACCCGTGGTCACACAGTTCGAACTCTCTCCTGCGGCCGGTGTGAAAGTGGGACGCATCGCCGCGTTGGCCGACGACCTGGCGTTGAAGATGGAGGCCCAGTCTATCCGCATCGTCGCCCCCATTCCGGGCAAGGCCTTCGTCGGGATCGAGGTGCCGAACCCCACGCCCCGGATGGTGGCGCTCTCCGAGTTGCTCGGCACCCCGCCCTGGAATCCCGACCGGCCGGGGCTCCCCATCGCACTCGGCACCGACCTCGAGGGCAGGCCCGTAATGGCCGACCTCACGAAGATGCCCCACCTCCTCATCGCCGGCGCCACCGGTTCCGGCAAATCCGTGTGCGTCAACACCATCATCACCGCCTTGATATACCGCTACAACGAGCGCCAGCTCCAGATGCTCATGATCGATCCCAAAATGGTCGAGCTGACGGTGTACAACGCCCTTCCCCACATGCGCCATCCCGTCGTCACCAACAACAGGGACGCCGCCAAGGCGCTCAAGTGGGTGCTGTACGAAATGGAAGACCGTTATGAGCTGTTCAGCGTGAACAACGTGCGCAACCTGCACGAGTTCAATCGGAAGGTGAAGGAGGGTCGCAGAGTCGTCATGCCCCGACCTCCCCAGGAGACGCTCTCGGGCGTGGCCGACGACCAGGAGCTAACCCCGGTAGTGCCGTACGAGGGATCGACCCTGCCGTTCATCGTGGTGATCGTCGAAGAGCTGGCCGACCTCATGATGACCGTCCAGGCCGAAGTCGAAAAACCCCTCGCCATTCTGGCCCAGAAGGCACGGGCGACGGGCATCCACATCATCCTGGCGACACAACGCCCCAGCGTGAACGTCGTTACCGGTTTGATCAAGGCCAACTTCCCGAGCCGCATCGCCTTCCGCGTGGCGTCGAAGGTGGACAGCCGCACGATTCTGGATCAGAACGGAGCGGAAACGCTCCTCGGCAACGGTGACATGTTGTTCCTGCCGCCTGGTAAGAGCGAGCCGGTGCGCCTCCAGGGCGCGTACATAGACACGAGCGAGACGGAGAGGATCACCGGCTGGTACGGAGAGCAACGGATGCTGCGCGAGAAGAAGCGCGGTGCGCCCGTCGAGGCGGCCGCGCAGGAGGACATCCTCGCCGTCGTGGCGGCCCGGGAAAG
>JADFIT010000095.1 GCA_022566515.1 Gemmatimonadota bacterium | reverse complement strand
AATACACGGTGGTGCTCAAGGTCGACGGCCAGGAGTTCCGCGGCAAAGCTCTCATTGTCAAGGACCACTGGTATTGAGTTGAGGAGTGGGGGCTTTGGCGAACTTTGAGTCAGGGAGCTATCATTAGGGATCAGGTACTTCCTCCCGTTTTTCGACATCAGCTTTTTCTATGGACGTGTGTTCTCGGGCCCAAAGGTCGCCGATGCTTCTCATGAGTGCAGCTGGTTGACGGTCAGTCCCGTGCCGTGTGGAGGCCGGCCGCTGTGGTACGGAGTGACTTGGTCGTTGCTCCGCTGGGTCAACGACCATTTCGGCCCGAGCTTTCCGGGTGGCGAGCGCGCGATTCAGAAGGGCTGGTCGACAACGATTTCAGGGGTCTGGAGAGCATCGAGGATGTCGTCGGCGTGCCGATAGAGACTTTACTGGCAGAGTGGGCCGCCACGCTTGTCTTCACGAATTTCGCTCGTGACGTCGATGTCAGAGCCGCATCTACGGCCTATTTCGTCCTGGCGGGCAATGTGCAGTCCCCCACGGCGGTTCGCGTCCGGGACCAGGCCGATGGCCGGTTGCCGCCCAACATGCAAGTATTTCTCGTTCGAATTAACTGATGCGCGATCTAAAGAGGGTGTTGTTATTCGGAATGGGTACGGCACTGGCTGGTTGTGGCGGAGGCGGAGGCGGTAACCAGATGGCTGCGACAGTTCCTGGAACACTCGTTGGCGAGATCATGCTCACTGGTAGTGCTCCAGCTATACAGGTGACTTTGGTCAGTGAGAGCAGTTCGGTGGACTTGGTGGGTGAGTGGAGAAGCGAGCTGGAGAATCTCGCAGGCGCCGAGGTTGCCGTGCGGGGAAAACCTACCGGCCAGCCACGAGAGTTCCAGGTTTCGAGCTACGAGATTCGCTCCATTGCAGGGGAGCGTCCCCTCGTGGGCACTCTGGCCGAGCGTGACGGAGAGCTGTGGCTCGATGGAAATGAAAGCGTGCGCCTGGTCAGCGCGCCGGCCGGGCTGCGGAACCAACTCGGCGCCAAGGTGTGGGTTCTGGGCCGCCGGATGGAGGGTGGCGTGCATCCGCAGACTTATGGCGTGATACGAGCCAGCCGAGAGTGATGGTATCGCTCAGGTCACAGCAGTAGCGCGACAATGATCAGGATCAAGACGATCACGATCCCCACAAGTGCGACCGCGCCGAGCACCAGCCCACCGAGCCATTTCCATCCGAGCTTTCTGAGAAACTCGAGAATGCCGATTTCGATGATCCGGCGCAGCCAGTCGAGTAACACTTGCATTGGGGTCCTTTCAACCGGCACTACGGTAATACCGGCGAGAGGTTTCTCCGATCAGGCACGGTGCGTTTGCAGGGACAGGCTACGCAGACAACATACAGCGGCGTGAGTATGACTGTTCCCTGCGTAGCGCACCGCCTTTTCGTGGCCTGCTCGACTTCGGCCTCATTGCTCACCGCCCTAGCCATTTCTGTCTCCGGATGTGGGGATCAGAGTCGAGCTACTACCGATGACGCTCCGCCGGCTGCGACTCAAACGTCGCCGCAAGCCAGCCGGAACGACACGGTCGAGGTGTTCCTCGGCGAATACTACATCAGCATGCCTGCCGTCCTTTCGCCGGGCCGCACGGTCCTACGAGTGAAGAACGAAGGCTTCGAAGAGCACGACCTGCAGTTCACACGGGCGGACGCCGATTCTGTGACCTGGCGGATCGAGAAACGCCTGAGCCCGGGTGAGGTCCGGACCGTCACTCTTGACCTAGACGCCGGCGCTTACGCCGCTATCTGTGACTTCGCCGGCCACCTCGGACGAGGGATGTTCGTTGACGTAATTGTGGAGTCCGACTCCGGAGGGAGGCCAGGCAAAGCGTTGGGCGGACCTAAAATGCGATGAACGGTGACTGCGGCCTAGAGGATCTGCGGAGTTCCGTGGCGAGTGCGGCTTTGCGCGCTTCTGCCGTATCTGAATGGTCGATCGGCATGCACGTCCATCACTGCTGCTTGGTGATGATTGCAGTCTGTCAATCGCTCATCGCTTCCACGCCACCTCCACCACGTTCTAGATTCTCCCTGGTGACGGCACTCGTTTTCTCGAGCGGCCGGATTCCGCGAGGCCGCGGGCGGTCGCCTGATGAGGTGCTGCCGAGGCAAGACGTCTCGGCAGCGGAGCTTGGGACGCTGCTCGATCAGTCCGAGCGGATCCTGACTGAGGTGCATGACCTTGATCCCAAGGCCTGGTTTAGACACTTCGTCTTTGGTGTTCTTGACAGAGACAAAACCGTGCGGCTCATACTTATCCATAACCGGCATCACTCGAGAATCATCTCGGATATTCTGAAGGCTTGATATCAACTCCCGCGCGTGCCTCGGAATTGACGCCTCATGCCGTTAGATTGGCAGCGGCTGCCACGGGGCGGTAGCTCAGTTGGGAGAGCACCGGCTTTGCAAGCCGGGGGTCGTGGGTTCGATTCCCATCCGCTCCACTCTCTTCCAGGATTCTTCCTCATACTTCATGCTTTAGCCTTTCTCACCGCCCCCGTTGGGCGAGTTCATCCGGCTGTTAGCGGGAAAGGCGGCTCGGATATCCTGGGAGAGGTACTCATGGCAACTGCCCCGCGAACTCGCATCGTTGCCGCGACAGAGCGTGTCGAAACCGAAGGGGAGCTGCTGAGGTGGCGGCGAACCGGGGTGTTACTTGGCCGCCTCGAAACGCTTCGCCACCTCGCCCCAGTTCACCACATTCCACCACGCTTCTATGTAGTCCGGACGCCGATTCTGGTATTTCAGGTAGTAGGCGTGCTCCCAGACATCCAACCCCAGGATGGGTGTCTTGCCCAAAATGAGGGGGCTATCCTGGTTGGCGGTGCTGAATGCTTCGAGGTTGCCGCCGCTCACCGCGAGCCACGACCATCCGCTGCCAAAGCGGGTCATCCCATTTTCTGAAAACGTCGCCTTGAAGCTGGCGAAATCTCCGAAGGCCTTGTTGATGGCGTCTGCCAGGGCTCCGGAAGGTTCACCACCCCCGCCTGGTCCCATGATTTGCCAGAACAGCGAGTGATTGGCGTGGCCGCCGCCGTTGTTCCGAACGGCGTCCCGGATGTCGCCGGGCACGGAGTCGAGGCCTGCCATGAGGTTCTCGATGGTCTTATCATGTAGTTCGGGGTGCTTGTCGAGGGCGCCATTCAGTTTCGTTATGTAGGCGTTGTGGTGCTTCCCGTGGTGGATCTGCATCGTGCGAGCGTCGATATGGGGCTCCAGCCCGTCGTGCGCGTAGGGAAGATCTGGAAGCTCGTGCGTCATGAATCATGCTCCTTCAAAGCCTGTACTCTTAGGAATTCCCTCTGAGGGAATCGGTGCTTGTGGTAATTAGCATTGAAGTCATGGTGGTGCAAGGTGCCGGCCCAAGGGGGTGTGAAGGGCCCGCTGGTATTGCCTGGTGCGGTGTCGGCGGCCAGATTCCGGAACCACGGCGGCGGTGCGGACCGCCGGCGCAACGCATTTCGATTCCCGAGCTAGCGGATAAGACCAGATGACAGTGACTGCTACGAGCCTTCCCGCGGTGGGAGAAGTGGCTCCGGACTTCACTCTCGAGTCAACGGCTGATGAAGACGTAGCGCTGGCGTCCTTTCGCGGGGAATCCAACGTGGTGTTGGCCTTTTTCCCGTTGGCGTTTACGACTGTGTGCACGGCCCAGATGTGCAGTTTTACAGATGATTTCTCCCTCTTCCGGAGCGTGAATGCCAAGGTGTTCGGCATCAGCGTTGACTCGCTGCCCACACTCAAGGAGTTCAAGAGCAAGCACGACATCGGCATAGATCTGTTGAGCGATTTCAAACGCGACATCTGCCGGGCTTACGGAACGCTCATGGAGGACACTTATTTTTCTCGACGAGCCTATGTTATCGTCGACAGGCAAGGCGTCGTGCGGTGGACCTTTGTCGAGGCCGAGTTGGGTGACCGTCGCGACAACGCCGAATTGCTGGATCAACTGAGGTCCCTCGCGTGAATGGTCGAGCTTGCCTCTAAACGCTTGGATTGAGCGGCACCTGTGAGTGAATCGAACCCCCCATCGTCCGCTGGAGCGAGAGCGACCCCGTCGGCGCTAACCACGTTGGCCGACGTTGCGACCTTTCTCCAGGCGGGGATAGGGTCGGAGGAAGTGTTGTCGGGCGTCGTCGGAGCTTTGCGGCGCGACCTCGATCTCGAGGATTGCTGTATCTGGTTGAAAGACCAGACTGGAACAGGGTATCGGCCTATCGTGGCTGCTGAAACCGAGGTTCCGGGTGACGCCCGCTTGGAGGCAGTGAGTGCGTGGATGGAGGATCAATCTCTCTGGGACAGAGCCGGCGACGTTCACGTTCGCCTGCCGCTGTTCAGCGGGAGCGAACCTATCGGCCTGCTCGAAGCCACGATTCGAGACGAAGCGCTCATCGAGGTAGAGAGCCGCATTCTGAGCATCGTTGCCAACATATTGGCGCCGTGGCTTGCGTCGGTCGAATTGTCGGAAGACCTCGCCGCCGAGGTCGCATACCGGACCCGAGAAACCGAATTCCAGCGTCTTTTCACCTCGAAGATCATCGATTCGCTTCCGGTGGGCCTCTATGTGATCGACCGGGACTACCGTATCCAGGCGTGGAACCGCAAGCGCGAAGTAGGAGTCAGAGGTGTTTCCCGGGACGACGTTCTCGGCCGCGAAGTCTTTGACGTAATGAGTCGCCAGCCGCGGGATCTTCTCAAGAAAGAATTCGACAGCGTCTTTGCGACCGGCGAGATGGAGCAGATGGAGATCGAAAGCACGGCGTTCGGCGAGCTCCGGCACTACCGCATCAGCAAGATCCCGATGCGGCTCTACGAAGACGAGATCACCCACGTAATAACGATAGGCGAAGACATTACTGAATGGCGCAGCATTCAGCAGCAAATCTCGCAAACGGAGAAACTGGCGGCCATCGGCCAGCTCGCGGCGGGGGTCATGCATGAGATCAACAATCCTTTGGCGACGATCGGTGCTTGCAGTGAGGCATTGACCTTGCGTCTCGAGGATCTCCCTCCGTCGGCGGGAAGCGGCTTCGAGGAGTATCTCCGCATCATCACATCGGAGTTGGATCGGTGCCAGGACATCGTCGATGGCTTGCTGGACTTTTCCAATCCGAAGGCCCAGGCCAAGAGGTCCGCGTCCATCAACGGCATCGTCGAGGACGCACTCTTTCTCGTCAAACACCATGATCGATTCCGTCGCATTCATCTGGTCAGGCGCCTCGGAGAGTCGCTGCCCGAGATAGCCGCGAATCCCAAACAGTTGATCCAGGTGTTTCTCGCCTTGATGATCAATGCCATAGACTCGTTGGAGCAGGAAGGCACTTTGACCGTGACCACAGGCCCGAATCCCGACCGCAGCGACGAGGTGGTGGTTGAGTTTGCCGATACAGGTGAGGGAATCAAACGCGAGGATCTCTCCAAGATCTTTGAGCCGTTCTTTACCACCAAGGGGCCGGGACGGGGTTCTGGCTTGGGGTTGTCGATTTGCTACGGCATCGTTCAGCAGCATCGGGGACGAATCGTCGTGGATTCGCAGCCCGGCCGTGGCTCGACCTTTCGCGTGTTCTTCCCCGTTGCGGACGGTCCCGTCGAGGAGTCGTGAAGGTTCTCGTTGTCGAAGACGATCTCACCGTAGGGCGTTTCGTCAAGCGCGGTCTCGAGGAACAGCGAATGAACGTCGATCTGGTTGACGACGGACCCCAAGGGCTGGAACGAGGGTCGCGCGGTGAGTATGACGTGATCGTGTTGGACCTTAGGCTGCCGGGGATGAACGGCATCGAGGTGCTCCGAACCCTCCGGGATCGGGGAATCGACACCCCGGTGCTCGTGCTCACTGCGCAAGACGCCGTGGATTCCAAGGTGCAGGCGTTGCGGACCGGGGCAGACGACTACGTTACCAAGCCGTTCTCCTTCGAGGAACTGCTGGCGCGGGTAGAAGCGCTCGGGAGGCGGCCGCGAGAGATCGTCTCACCCACGTTCCGGATCGGCGACCTTTCGGTCGATACCGCAAGCCGCCAGGTGAAACGCGGAGAAGACGTCGTCGACTTGACACCGAAAGAGTATGCGGTGTTGGAGTACCTCGTGCGCAACGAGGGCAGGGTGTTGTCGAGAACCTTGATTACCGAGTACGCCTGGGGTTACAACTTCGATCCCGGCACGAACGTCGTAGACGTGGTCATCAACCGTCTGCGTAAGAAGATCGGCCAGCGGGGCGCGAACCCGTTGATTCATACCGTCCGAGGCGTCGGATACGTCATGCGAGCGTAGCGGGCAACAGAATGCGCACGCTCCGGGGGCGTCTGGCGGTTGGGTACGGTATCGCGCTTGCTGTGACGATGCTTGTGTTCTCGGCGACAATCTACTTCGTGCAGCGGGCGGACCAGTACGCCGAGTTGGATCCCCGAGTCGAAGTACAGGCCGATCTCATCGCGGCCATTCTCACCGATGCCTACGACCGCGGCCTTGGCGAAGTCGTGGTTCCCGGTGACCCCGTCGTGGTTGCTCCCGGACAACCGACCTTCGTGGAAGAGCCGCCGACCCCGCCTCTGGTCCTCGCCCCACGGGTAGACGGCCTGCTGCAATCGGTTCAGGACTATGTGGTTATCGTCGATACTGCCGGTGCAATTCTATATGCGTCGGAGGCTGCGAGGGAGCGATCCCGTGGGGGAGCGGCCGAACTCGAACGCCTGGCCCGCAGCGCCCGGAATTCTCAACCGGGCGGACAATTTGACGTCATCGATTTCGGCGATACGGTCGGAGAAATCAGATACTTTGCCCGCCCCATAGAGACTGCGGGTCCCGTTGTGGCCGGCATTCTCGCCGGTGCCTCGACGGCCGGCGCGGCCGTGAACACCCAGCGCCTGCTGGTGGGCATGCTCGTCAGCGGTCCCTTCATTCTGCTCGCGTCCATGATCGTCGGCTATGTGCTCGCCGGGCGGAACCTCAAACCGGTAGATATCATCATCGACGAGATCGAAGCCATCACCGACGGACGCAGCCTCCACCGCCGGGTGATCGAGGTGCACAACACGGCGGAGCTCGCACGGCTCACCACCACACTCAACGCGATGCTCGTGCGCCTCGAACGGAACTTCTTGAGCCTGCGGCGCTTCACGGCCGACGCCAGTCACGAGTTGAAGACGCCTCTCACCGTGCTGAGGGCCGGCGTCGAGCGAGCCATCACCCATCCCTCAGCCTCACCAGACCAAATGGCAGTGCTCGAGGAAACGCTGGTGGAAGTGAACCGCATGACGGAGATCGTTGATTCCCTGCTCACCTTGGCGCGGGTAGATGAGGGACGGGCCCCCCTGCATCTCGAGCCGACGGACTTGGGCGAGCTGCTGGCGGAGATGAGCGAGACGGCCAATATCCTGGGCGAGCTGGCTTCGGTGAGCGTCTCTGTGCAGAATCCGGACAGGCCGCTGGTCCTCCCCCTCGACCGTGCGCGGGCGCGGCAACTGCTTCTCAACCTCGTCACCAACGCCGTCAAGTACACGCCCAAGGGTGGCGAGGTTTCTATTACCTGCGTGAAGACCCGGGAGTCCGTCGTGGTCAAGGTATCGGATACCGGGATTGGGATCGCCACCGGAGACCTCCCCCACGTCTTCGATCGTTTTTGGCGGGCGGATGCCGCCCGGAGTCGCGGCCAGCGTCCAGGGGCGGGTCTCGGTCTCGCGATCTGCCGCTGGATTGCGGAAGCGCATGGAGGGTCGATCGAGGTCCAGAGCCGCCGGGGTGAGGGTACTACCTTCACCGTGACCCTGCCTCGGAACGGGGACGAAGACTCCCACGTCACCAAGAGTTGACACCCCTCTAGCGGATGTGTAATCCGCGTTTAATCGTTTTGTAATGTCTGTCCCACCGTTCTGCCAGTCATGTTCTGGCCGGTCGTGGTACATTCTCGTCCGTATACCCTGCTAGGAGGGGCGCGTGTTTGACAACCTCATAGTTTCGAAGCCGCAGAACAGAGGATTCGCCCAGAGCGTATCCGGTACACTCATGTCGACGGTCCTTCACGGGGTGTTGATTTGGGGTGCGGTGAACGCCACGCTCGGTTCCGCTAAAGAGGAAGAGGCTGCCACGGACACCACTCTAATGGTGTTCATGACCGACGAAGAGCCGGAGCCGGAACCGGAGCCGGAAGATGAACCGCCTCCGATCCAGCAGGTTCTGACCCTGGCGCCGCCACCGAAGGGGTTCCAGACCCTTGATGCCCCCATCGATATCCCGACAGAGATCCCTCCAGTCGATTTTAGCGAGCGGTTCGACCCGCGTGACTTTTCCGGCATCGGTGTGGAAGGTGGGGTGTTCAGCGGTGTCGTAGGGGGGACCGGCCCTGTCGACTTTACCCAGACGTTTCTCGAGGCGGCGGTAGACGAGCGTCCCGAGCGACTGTCGGGCCCATACCCGCGGTATCCCGAGATGCTGCGGCAGGCCGGCATTGAAGGGTTCGTCTTGCTGGAGTTCGTGATCGATACCTCGGGCCATGTGGAAGAGGCGACGCTGAAGGTTTTGCAGTCGACCAACCGCGCTTTTGAGGGGCCGGCAAAAATCGTGATAAGACGAAGCCTGTACCGCCCGGGTAAGGTGCGTGGGCAGGCCGTCCGCGTCTTGGTATCGCAACAGATCGGGTTCACGATTCAGCGCGACGACTGACGCGGTTTAGGGACGGATATAAAGACACAGCGGTTTTAACACCGATATGACGACACTCGATTACGCCACAACGGAGGCTCGCTAGTCATGGAATTATCGTTACTCGACCTTTGGTATGATGCTGGGACATTCTCTAGAGGTATTCTCTCGGTGCTGGCAGTGATGTCGATCTACTCGCTCAGCGTGGGAGCTGCGAAGTGGTTCCGGCTTTACCGAAGCAAGAAGCAGACGAGAAATTTTGCTCCGGAATTCGCGCGCTTTCTCCAGGAAGATCAGTTGGATGCAGCGATCGAGCTGGCGGAAGAGCAGAAGATATCGCACGTGGCTCGGGTGCTCGGTGAGGCTCTCAACGAAGTGAAGCCGCTCTTGTCCGATCGGGCGACGGTGACCACCGGGGATATCAACGCTGCCGAGCGGGCGGTGGACCGACAGACGCTCATTCTGCTTGCCGACCTCAAGAAAGGTTTGGCCGTGCTGGCAACCGTCGGCGCGACCGCTCCGTTCGTGGGGCTGCTCGGCACCACGATGGGTATCGTTAACTCGTTCCAAGGCATGGCACAAAGCGGTGGAGGTGGTTTGGCGGCGGTTTCGGCGGGTATTTCGGAGGCGCTCATCGCGACAGCCTTCGGCCTGATCGTCGCGATTCCGGCGGTGTGGATGTTCAACTATTTCACCACCGTCATCGAGAACATAACGGTCGAGATGATTTATACGTCCAAGGAAATGATCGACTTTCTGATCAAGAGCGTCGGCAGCGAGTTTGGCCGGTCGATCTTCACGAAAGAGTTTCAGGCCCAGCAGGCGGCCAGCCCCAAGCCACCGGTCAAGTAACCGGCTTCGGGACCGTACTGGAACTCATGGATAAGGAGGTCTGACCAATGGGAATGTCGGTTGGAGGCCGAGCGGACGAGATCAAGTCGGAGCCGAATGTTATCCCCATGATCGACGTCATGCTGGTGTTGCTGATCATCTTTATGATTGTGACGCCCGTGATTACGGCCGGTTTTCAGGCGGTTATGCCCCAGGCGAAAAACCTGGCAGACCGTCCTGAAGAGGACAACGACGTTATCCTCGGCATAGATATCGACGGGAATTATTACCTGGATCCAGGGTCGGGGGAAATCCACCCGATTGACCCGGATTCGCTGGGGTCGTTCTTGACGCGGATTTATGAGGTTCGCACGCGCGACAGGATCCTCTATTTCCGCGCTGACGCTGCACTCGAGTATGGCTATGTCGAGGACGCGATGGATGTCGCCCGCAAGTCTGGGGTGCGTGTGCTGGCAGCCATAACAGACGCGAAGCGTGATCCGCGGAGGGGGCGCTAATGGCGGGCGGGAGGATCGATATCACTGGCGGGTACACCAACGAGCCCAACGTCATACCCATGATCGACATTCTGCTCGTGTTGCTCATCATCTTCATGATGCAAGTGGCCCAGCAGCGCAAGGCGATGGACGTCCAGTTACCGCCGGAGCAACAGGTGGAGAGAGACCAGGCGGAGGCGGCGCAGACCAACCAGATCGTAATGGAGTTGGGCGCCGACGGCTCGTACTCGATCAATGCGGACACGATCCCCAAGGAGGGATTGGACGCCAAGCTGCACGAGATCTACGACCGGCGTCCGGCGAAACTCATGTTTCTGAAGGCGGCACGCAACCGTGAATACCGTGACGTGATTGAGGCGATGGACATCGCCCGTGGTGCAGGAGTGCAAGTCATTGGTTTCACTCCGCCGGAAGAGAAAGAAGAGCAAGGAGAACAAGGAGACAGTTAGCCGGGCACGAAGAGGCTATGCACCGCCTCGCGGGATCGAAACATTTTGGGCGCTGAGACCGTTCCGAGAGGGAAAGGTTTTAGCGCCCATGTGTATATTGGAACTATGAGACGTCGGCCCAGGATTCCTACAGCTAGATTTCCGGAGCCTCCCCGGTGGTCTGGCAGGTCGTTCGTGCTCTCGCTCATCTTCCACATCACTGTGATAATGGCGCTCGTCTGGCAGCAAAGCGCCGAGCCGGATCACGCTACGGGCATCGGTGCCGGTGGGTTGGCCGGTGGCGGCGGTGGCGGCGGTGGTCCCCGCATCACGTTCGTGGCCCTGGCACCACCGCCGGCCGCCGCCACCGCCGTGCCGCGGGAAACCCCTCCCGTTGAGAGAGCGTGGCCGCTTCCGGTGCCCCAAGTGCGGCAAATCACACGTAACCTTCCTCAGGTTACGGCGGATCTACCCAAGAACATTCGGCCTATTCAATTCGCCCGCACCATCGGTGCCGGCGCGGGGATAGGTGGCGGTCGCGGTGCGGGCACAGGCTCGGGAGGCGGTATCGGTAGCGGGCAGGGTACGGGAGTAGGCAGCGGCACGGGACCGGGCACCGGGGGTGACGGCGCCGTCTTCCCTCCCACAGTGCGGTACACGTTCCTCCCACCGCTTCCACGCCCCAGCTCGGTTCAAGGGCAAACCTTCGTCGTACGGTTTGCGGTAGACCCCGAGGGTCGTGTGAGCGACGTCGAGGTGGAGCCGCGAATCCCAGATGGGGGGTATCGGAAGCAGTTTATTGAGACCATGTTTCGCTTCCGGTTCAAACCTGCCCATTTGCGCGATGGCACGAGCGTGGCGGGTGCAACGATCCTGAGCTTCACGCTGTAAGCAACAACCAGACGAGTCCTCTCACCTTGCGGAGGCTTCAGCATGCGGTACACAATCGCGCTGATGGCAGCTCTTCTTGCGTCCGTTGGTTTGGCACACGCATCCAGCGCTCAGCAAATAGAGTTGGACGGGCCCGACGTATTCCTCAAGGGAGTTCGGTTTCCGGTGACGGTATCGGCGCCGCGGGCCCTGGAGCCGGTGCACGTCGTGGTGCGATTAGGGGACGGCACGATCGTCGCAGACACGACGATCGACCCGCTGGGTTCGATTACCCTGGGAGATGTAGTGGTCGAGAATGCCAGCCAGCTTCCGATCCGAGCGGAAGCCGGAGGCGAAGTGGTCACCCTTGACCGGCGGCTTTTTCCTGGATGGATCAGCATACTCCCGCCACTCGTGGCCGTCGTGTTGGCCCTCGTGTTCCGCGAAGTGGTGACCAGCTTGGTGGCGGGCATCTGGCTCGGTTGCCTGTTTCTGGCCGGGTACAATCCGATAAGTGCGATATTCATGGCGGGCAACCGCTTCGCCCGCGGTGCACTGTCTGATTTCGACAACGTTGCGATCATTCTCTTTTCGCTGCTGCTGGGTGGCATGGTGGGGGTCATTACTCGCATGGGCGGCACGCGCGCTATTGTAGAGGCCGTGGCGCCCCTGGCAACCAACAGGACTCGCGGGCAACTGGCAACGTGGCTGGCGGGGTTGGTGGTGTTCTTCGACGACTATTCCAACGCGCTGATCGTTGGGAACACCATGCGTCCCCTCACCGACAAGCTCAAGATCTCCCGCGAAAAACTCGCCTATAT
>JADFIT010000008.1 GCA_022566515.1 Gemmatimonadota bacterium | reverse complement strand
GATGGGGCGGATTGCCCCGGAGAGGGGAGAGGGGGTCACCGCCCTACCGCCCGGAGAAGCGTCGTGGACGGTTGGTACGCCGGTGTAATGTTGGCTTAACAATTGCGGGGTTTTTCCGTCGAATATCCTACTGCAAGCCGGAGGAGCACTGTGCGGACACTAGTGGGATTCACTCTGGCCTTTTGGGCCCTGGCTCCCCCCACGCCCGGGGCCGGGTCGCCAGATCCGGGCATGGCAGCCGCGGTTGCCGGCGACTCACTCGAGCGGGCGAGGGCTCTGCACGCCCTCAACCGTCTCACGTTCGGGCCCCGGCCCGGAGACGTGGAACGGGTTCTGGCAACGGGCGTAGACCGTTGGATCGAGCAACAGCTCCACCCGGAGGCCACCCCGGACCCTCGGCTGGATGCCGCGCTGGCCGACCTCGATATCCTGAAGCTGACCACCGACGACCTGGCGGAGATGTTCTTCCGCGATCAACAAGAGCGCCGGCGCCGCCAACTGGCGATGAGAGACAGCGCGCAGTCCATGGACGGGGCGGCGAACCCCGGGGCTCGCCGGCAGGGGCGGGGGCAGGGGCAGGGGCAGGGGCCCCGAAACCGGCTCCGGCTCCTCACAGGCCAGTTCCAGCAGCTGGCAGTTACCCGAGCCGTTCTCTCGCAACGGCAGCTGTACGAGGTTCTGGTCGATTTCTGGACCAATCACTTCAACGTCTTTCTCGGCAAAGGCCAGGTCAGGTATCTCGCTCCGGACTACATAGAGGGGGTCATCCGGCCGCACGCGCTAGGACGGTTCGAAGACTTGCTGGTCGCCACAGCGCAGAGTCCCGCCATGCTCTTCTACTTGGACAATGCGCAATCGGTGGCACCGGGTTCAGAGCCGCCGCGTCTGGCACAGATGGAGCAGCGTCTCCGGCGCATGCAGACCGCACGGGGTAACCGCATGGGCGCACAAGGCGATCGCATCCGTCAGGCAGAGCGTCGGCTGCAGCAAACTCGCGCACGGCTGCCCACAGGCCTCAATGAGAACTACGCCCGGGAACTCCTCGAACTCCACACCTTGGGCGTGGACGGCGGCTACACACAGGAGGACGTCATCAACGTCGCGCGTGTGCTGACCGGATGGAGCGCCAGCCGGCCTGGGCAGCGCGGGGCGAGGTTCGTGTTCAATGCGTGGGCCCATGACACTGACGAGAAGATCGTGCTGGGGCGGAAGTTCGCCCCGGGTGGCATGGAGGAGGGTATGGAGTTGTTGCGGATGCTTTCGCGCCACCCTTCCACCATGCGGTATATCAGTCGCAAGCTCTGCGTACGCCTCGTGAGCGACGATCCACCGGAGGGATGCGTGGCAGCCGGCGCGCGGGCATGGGAGGCCAGTGGCGGCGACATACGCGAGGTATTACGAGCGATAATCATGTCGCCGGAGTTCTGGAATCCGGAGTGGCGCGGCAGCAAAACCAAGACACCGCTCGAATTTGTCGTGAGCGCCGTGCGAGCAATCGATGCCGAGCCGGACAAGACGCCGGGGCTCGCCGGCTTGGTCGCTCGACTCGGCCAACCCCTCCTCATGCATCGAGCTCCAAACGGCTATCCGGAAACGCAGCAATCATGGGTCAATGCAGGAGCGTTATTGAACCGCTTGAACACCGCGCTGGGCTTCGCCGCAGGGCGCGTTCGCGGTGCCAAGATAGACCTCACGCGGGTCGTCGCCCTGAGTGACGACCTCGATGAGATGCTCGCCGGAGTCAACGCAGCAATTCTGAACGGCACAGCCAGCGCCAACACCCTTCGCGTCATGCGGCAGCAAGCCGAACAGACATCCGACCGTCGGCAAGCCCGAGCAGTTCTCATCGGCTATGCCATCGGCAGTCCCGAGTTCCAGCGCCAGTAGCTCACGGAGGAAAACATGACGGATCGTTCGATCGACCGACGGGTCTTCGTCAAAGCCGGTGGCTTGGCACTCGTGAGTCTCGGTATAGACCCCATCTTCCTCACCCGCGCCGCCTACGCGGTGCGGCGCCCCGACGGTCCGGCGAACGCCAGGAAGACGCTCATATGCGTGTTCCAGCGGGGAGCAGTGGATGGACTCAACATGATCGTGCCCCACGGCGACCCCTCGTACTACCAGGATCGTCCGGGCATCGCAATCGGCCCGCCGGGAAAACCCGGTGGCGCTCTCGACCTAGACGGTTACTTCGGACTTCATCCGACCCTGGCGCCTCTGCTGCCCTACTATCACGATGGCAGCCTGGCCATCGTCCATGCGGTAGGATCGCCATACCCTTCGCGCAGTCACTTCGACGCCCAGGGCTACATGGAGTCGGGCACTCCCGGGGTGAAGTCGACGCGAGACGGCTGGCTCAACAGGTACATGGCCCACGCGCGTGATCACCAAGACACGCCGTTTCGCAGTGTGGCCATGGGAGCCCAATTGCCCCACGCCCTCCGCGGCTCGTCAACCGCACTCGCCATCGACAATCTCCAAACCTTCGGCATCCGGACCCGAGCGAACACGCAAGATCGCGTCGCATCAGCGTTTGAGGAATTGTACCGCGGGTCGGCCTCTGGGCTCGTGGCGTCCTCGGCGCAGGAGGGCTTCGAGGCGATTCGCATGTTGAAGGCGGCCAACCCATCGGCGTTTCAGCCGGAGAACGGCGCTCGATATCCCACCAGCACCTTTGGACGCCAGATGCGTCAGCTAGCCCAGCTCGTGAAGGCCCGGATCGGACTGGAAATCGGGTTCGCCGATGTGGGAGGCTGGGACACACACGTCAACCAGGGAGCCGGCGAGGGCCAGCTAGCCGGCAGATTGAGGGATTTCGGCGGGACGCTTGCGGCCTTCGCCCAAGACCTGGGGCCGAGAATGGCAGACGTCGTAGTGCTCACCATGAGCGAGTTCGGCCGCACTGTGTCGGAGAACGGCAACCGCGGCACCGACCACGGCCGGGCAACCGCGATGTTGGTACTCGGCGGAAACGCGAATGGCGGCAAGGTGCACGGCCGCTGGCCCACACTCGCGCCTGAGAAGCGGGAAGACGGCCGGGATCTGGCCGTCACCACCGACTTCCGCGACCTCTTCGGGGAGGTGTTGGTCGGACACCTCGGCTCCGCTGACCTGTCGGCCGTATTTCCCGGATACAAGAGCGATCCCAAGCGGTGGGTGGGGGCGATGCGGCGGTGAAATCGGACGGAAGGACGGGAGATTGCAGATTGACGATTGCAAATTGGCGATTTGGGATTGAAGAGTCCAGCAATCGTCAATGTTCAATATTGGATATTCGATATTCTTATCCCCCCAATCACCCCACCACCTTCACCAGCGTCAACAACCTCGTCCCTGGCGCCCCCGGGATCTGCTCATCTCGCAGCACTCTCAGCCCCGTACCTTCCAGAAACTCGCGGAAGTCGATGGGCTGGATCCATTTCGCCAGGCCGGGAGCGACGTGGCTGGCGAGCATCCACGCCTGCTTCAATACCGGGTTGGAAAACTGCAGCGACACCACGACGATTCGACCGCCTGGCGCCAGCACCCGCAGCATTTCCCGTAGAGCGTCGGGGATATTCCTTTTTTGAAAGAGGTCCAGCAGGAAGGAAGCCACCACCCCCTCGAAAGCTCCGTCCGCGAAGGGAAGCTGGATGGCATCCCCACAGACCAGATTGGCTCCCACGTGGTGTTTCTTCAGCGCCCGCCTGGATTGATTGAGCATACCCCGGGAGATGTCGATCCCCACGGATACCGCCGACTTGTTCCGCTTGCCGACGGCGGTCAGGATGTGGCCCGGCCCGACCCCCACCTCCAGGATCGTCGCCGGAGCCCCAGCCGACAGCCGTTGCGCGGCACGCGACGTCGCTAGCTCGTATAAGACCGGGACCACACGGCCGTACATCGGCGCCAAAACGTCGTATACCTTACTGATTCGCATAGCTCAATTTGACATCTGGACGGCTGGCAGGCCACCGGGCCGCCGTCTTCCTCAGGTCTCCATCGCTAACGTCAGGAACCCATCGATGACTAATCACGTTCACCAGATCATATCGGAGTCACTATGATGGACCACTACTACAACGCTAAAGACTTAGCGCGGTTTTCCGAGATTGGCGAGGAGGCCGGCCCCCTGTGGCAGAAATTCAACGCCTGGTACACCGCCGTATTCGCCGGCGGCGCCCTCAGTGAGCGCGAAAAGGCGTTGATCGCGCTAGGGGTCGCACACGCCGTACAGTGCCCTTATTGTATCGACGCGTACACGGAATCCTGTCTCGAAAACGGCGCCGATACAGAGCAGATGACTGAGGCCGTCCACGTAGCATCCGCGATTCGTGGAGGCGCCTCGCTCGTGCACGGAGTGCAGATGCGCAACAAAGCCAAGCAGCTCGGGATGTAGCATGGGACGAGTCCTACCCACACTTCAGAAGCAACATGCACCGCTTGCGTCCGGCGCGGAGCAGCGAGCGACACTGGCCACCGTCCCGCTCGCCAGATCGTTCAAGGAAGCCCTCGCCCAATCGAGCCTTTACCCCCTTCGCGCCACCGGCGTTGACATCTTGCAGATCAATGTCGGCAAGAAGTGCAACCAGACCTGCCGCCATTGCCACGTGGATGCCGGCCCGGACCGTACTGAGATGATGCCCCGCGACGTGATGGAGAAGTGTCTCGAGGTGTTGGCAACGACCGATATTCCGACGGTCGACATCACCGGCGGGGCTCCCGAACTGCACCCCGATTTCCGCGAGCTTGTCGCGCGCTCACATGCCATCGGCAAGCATGTGATGGATCGCTGCAACCTCACCATCCTGCTGCTGCCGAATTACTCAGACCTGCCGGAGTTCTTCGCCGAACACCAGGTGGAAGTGATTTGCTCACTCCCGCATTATCGCGCCAAACAAACCGACAGTCAGCGTGGCGAGGGCGTGTTCGATGAGTCCATCGAGGCGCTACACCGCCTCAATGCGGTGGGGTATGGCAAGCCCGACAGCGGCCTCGTGGTGAACCTCGTGATGAATCCGGTGGGCGCCTTTCTGCCGGGCAACCAAGCCAGCCTGGAACGGGAGTGGAAACGCGAACTCAAACACCGTCACGGCATCGTGTTCAACAATCTGTACACGATCACCAACCTGCCCATTTCCCGGTTTCTCGAGTGGCTCGAGGAGAGTGACAACCTTGAGGGGTACATGACCCGCCTGGTGAACGCGTTCAACCCCGGAGCCGCTCAGGGTGTAATGTGCCGCAACACATTGTCGGTTGGCTGGGACGGTCAACTCTACGACTGCGACTTCAATCAGATGCTGGAGCTGGGGCTGGCAGGCGATGGGCCGCGGTCGATCATGGACTTCGACATCGCCCAAATTCGCCACAGAGAGATCGTCGTAGGGCCGCACTGTTTTGCATGCACTGCAGGAGCCGGCTCGAGCTGTGGCGGCGCGACGGTTACCTAGTCCACGTATGCCGTCTTCACGTTGACGAACTCTCGACAGAGGAGGTTGTTGTTCTAATACTCATTGCCCTGCATATCGGAGCGTCGATCTTGCTGTCGGCGTTCGGTCTGCACCGCTTGTACTTGGCGCGGGAATACCGGCGTATCAAACGGCGCGTCGAGCGCAATGTGCCAGGTGCGCCGCAGCGGTGGCTGTCCGTCACAGTCCAATTGCCGCTCTACAACGAGCGATACGTGGCGGAGCGTGCGATCCGCGCGGTGGCAGCACTCGAGTATCCTCGGGATCTCCTCGAGATCCAGGTGTTGGACGATTCGACGGATGAAACGTCCGAATTGGTGGCACGAGTCGTTGGGGAACTCACCGACCGTGGGATTCGCATACACCACATCCGACGGGAGGCGCGCACCGGTTACAAAGCGGGTGCTCTCGCGGAGGGTTTGTCGAGGGCGTCGGGCGAATTGATTGCAATTTTTGATGCGGATTTCGTCCCACACGCCGATTTCCTACTGCGTGTGGTAGGCGAATTCGACAGCGCCGGAGTGGGAATGGTCCAGGCACGGTGGAGCCACATCAACGAGAGCCATTCACTGCTCACGAGGGCCCAGGCGCTCCAGCTCGACGCCCACTTCACCTTGGAGCACGGGGTGCGGGAGGCCAAGGGCTTCTTCTTCAATTTCAACGGGACCGCGGGCATATGGCGCAAGCAGGCCATTATAGACGCCGGCGGCTGGCAGGCCGATACGCTCACTGAAGATCTCGACCTTTCCTATCGCGCGCAGCTTAAGGGTTGGCGTTTCGTGTATCGTGATGACGTCGCCGTCCCGGCAGAGCTGCCGGTCGAAATCGCGGCGTATCGCCAGCAGCAACAACGCTGGGCACAGGGCGGAGCGCAGTCCGCCCGCAAATTGCTCCCGGCCATCATGCGCGCTGAGCTTCCCCGAGCGGTCAAGCGAGAAGCGGCTTGGCACTTGTTGACTCACTTCGCGTACCCGCTTCTGGCCCTAGTGACGTTGGCGGGATTGGCAGTTGGTTTTACGGCGGAGTCGCTCGCCGCACGGTGGGTGCTCGCCGTGGACGGAAGCTTGCTCACGTTCGCGATGGGCTCTCTCGCATACTTCTACGGTGTCACCGCCGAGGCACGGGGCGGCCACTGGCGCAGACGTCTGCTCCTCGTACCGCTGATCATGATCATTGGTGCAGGCATCGCGCTGAGCCAGACCTTGGCCGTCATACGCGGGTTGAGCGGACGACGCACCCCATTCCTACGCACTCCAAAGTACGACATTGCCGCCGCCAGCGACCAATCTTGGCGCAACGCTGCGTACCGTCTTCCCGTGGCGGGGCCCGCCGTGGTTGAATTCCTGGCCGGTCTCGCGTTTCTAGCTGCCGGTGCTCTCGGAGCCGCGCGTAGCGACTTGCCCCCGAGTGGCTTGGTGCTGCTGTTCGGCGTGGGCTTTATGTTCGTCAGCGGTGTTTCCCTCATGCAAGCGCGGAGCAGACCGAACCGATAAAGTTGCTCTCTTGCGAACTTCTTTTCACTACTACACTACGAGTTCAACTTCAGCGGTCATCCGATCGTATGAGTGGGCACAACGCCAAGAGGCAAGGAGACTACTCACATGAACGATTTCCTTTCGAAACTCGAACCCCTGGCCACGAACGCCATGCGCATCATGGTGGGGCTTACCTTCTGGTCGCATGGCGCCCAGAAGCTGTTCGGATGGTTTGGCGCCAGCGGAACGGTCGCCCTCACGAGCCGATTCGGCATTGCCGGTATCATCGAGTTCTTCGTGGCTCCCTTGGTGGTACTCGGCCTTTTTCACCGCCCCGCAGCGTTCCTAATATCAGGCGAGATGGCGGTCACCTATTGGTGGATGCACGTAGCGGGCCGGGGAGAGCTGTGGTGGTGGGCAAATCGTGGCGAGTTGCCGCTGGTGTACGCTTTCCTGTTCCTGGTTATCGCCACCCGCGGCGGGGGCGATTTCAGCATCGATGCTCTTCTCGCAAAGCGAAAGAACCAGGCCGCCTAGCCTTCCAGCGGAACTCGGTGAGGGGCAGGGCCGTTAGCTAGTTACTATGAAATACTCTTACAGATTTGCTCCTATCCTAGCCCTGACGGCGCTCTTGATGATGACGGTTGGCGGGCAGCTTTTCGCCCAATCGCGCGCCGACCGACGGGAATTCAAGACCGACTTCGGCAAGCAGACCGTATCGTTTGACGAAATCGTGTCCGGCGGACCGCCCAAGGACGGCATCCCGGCCATCGACCGTCCAAAGTTCGTCGGCGTGCAGGATGCGGACCGGTGGCTCGAAGACCGCGAGCCTGTCGTCCTGGTAGCGCTCGATGGCGTCGCCAAGGCGTACCCACTCCAGATTCTCATACAGCACGAGATCGTGAACGATGTGGTAGGTCAAACGCCCGTTACAGTGACCTACTGTCCGCTCTGCAATACGGCTATATCGTTCGACCGTCGATTTGACGGGCTGCTGCTCGACTTCGGAACCACCGGGAGATTACGCCACTCCGATCTCATCATGTACGATCGCCAGACGGAAACGTGGTGGCAGCAAGCCATAGGTGAGGGAATCGTCGGAGAGTACGCCGGCCGGAGGCTGACGTTCGTTCCCTCCCCCCTCATCAGCTGGAGCACGTTCAAGGAGAGCTACCCCAACGGCAAGGTGCTGTCGCGGGACACCGGATTCCAACGCAACTACGGCAGGAATCCCTACGAGTTCTACGACCGGGGTCGGGGTCCCTGGCCTCAGTTCTTCTCCGGCCGGCGCGACGGTCGCCTGCCGGCGATGGAACGGGTTGCCGCAGTGGAAATCGACGGAGAGAGCGTCGCGTTCGCGTTTTCCAAGTTGAGGAAGAAGCGCGTCATCACAGAGCAGGTGGGTGAGACACCGCTGGTGGTGTTCTGGGCGCCCGGCACGGCCAGTGCCGTGGACAATTCCACCATCGCCAAGGGGCGCGACGTCGGATCCACCGGCGTCTTCGACCGCCGCCTGGAGGGGCGGACGCTTCGGTTCACGCCCGACGGCGACGGGCGATTCACCGATCGCGAGACCGAATCCACGTGGAACATCCTCGGTCACGCGATCGACGGACCGCTTACCGGCAAGCAGTTGATTCCGATCGTCCACGGCAACCACTTCTGGTTCGCTTGGGGCGTCTTCAAACCGGAAACGCGGGTCGTCAAGTAGCCCGCTCGGGCTGAATGCTCATCGTTTTGGGAAGAATCGCCCCCCGGCGGCGCCACGCTGCCCGGGGGTGGCCGAACGCAACTGACCTGGCAGAGAAGATGATCAGTTGTTCGCTAGTGAGATCCAGCATGGTCCATGGGACCCATGCTTTCTATCCTGTTGAGTTCAGCGGTGACGATCGAGCGGATGCCCTGGAGTTGCTCCGCACCGGCATAGCCGATCCATCGGCTGACCACTCTCCCTTGACGGTCCAGCAGCACGGTAAACGGCAACCCCACGTAGTGGTATTGCCGTCTCAAGTCACCATGCCCCAGAGCCACCGGAAAGTCCGAGCCGAACTGCTCGAGGAATTTCTTCGCCGGGCTCAGCCTAACGTCTTCGTTGAACGTTAGAAAAACGAAATCTTCGTGGCTGATACTTTGGCGTAGCGTGTCCAGCGACGGCATTTCTTCGCGGCATGGCGCGCACCAGCTGGCCCAGAAGTTGATCAACACAACCTTCCCTTCGACATCAGCCGACGTCACGCGCCCGCCGTTGAGCAACTCGAGGTCGAACGGGCTGAACAGGGCCCGCTCGCGAGGCGGCACACCGGTCAGCAGTTCAAGTTCGTTCAGTAGATAGACTCGCCCATCCTTGTCGGCGGCGAGTGTCGGCAGGGGCGCGTCTACAATCCCGGAGCGCAACAAATCTCCGTTCTCCGTATCGAAGACGTCGATCCGACTCGTTGCGGTAGAGAAGCCGGGAACCGACAACACGTACAAGCGCCCGTCGGGTCCGAGAGCGATGCCCGTATTGACCGGCGCATAGTCTACCATGGGCTGCATGTCCACAACCTCAAACCGAGCCTCTTTCACGGCCTGCGGCAGACCACGCTTGGCAACCCACAGTGTGTCCCCGTCTGTTGTCAGGGCGATCACTTCGTCCCGGATGAACGGGGCGAAGAAAATGACGGAATCGGCAATGGCCACGCGTCCCGAGCTGGCCAGGTGCGCCAGCATGAAGTCGGCTGGGACGACCCCGTTGCCCACTACTGCGTCCACTTCACCTTGCTCATCCATCCGCAGAAGGAGCGGCGTTGATCCAAACACCGGACGGAACGCCGGTTGCGTCGGGGAACGAAAGAGATAGGCCGTGCCACGCGGGTCACTGGCGACGTACGAGAAGACGAATGTCGTCTGTCGCGTATTGCCGATCATCTCTCCCTGCCCGTTGAGCCTGAGCAGTTCGCCTTCACCGGAAACGGCCCAAAGTCCATTGTCCGGGGCCGGTGCCACGCTCACGATCTCGCGCCCCTCTACATGTATCGGAATGCGATGGATTCGCAGCTTGGTATCGACATACAGCACGCCGCCGGCTTCCGTCGTCACCACGCCGCCATCGGGGGTCGGCTGGGCAACCTGTCCCTGAAGGAACAGGAGGCGCACCGGCTCACGCACCGGCCGAACAGTATCGACCACGAGATACTCCGGCGCCGCCATCGTGGATACGTACCTGACGCCTCCGGCGATCGATTCGACCGGGGCAGCAGCATCGGGATTGGGCAAGGCGATGGGTCCCCGCACCGGCTCACGCGCTCCACGGGAGAAAACCACCGCTACCAACCCAACTGCAAGGGCTGCGGTGACAAAAACGACGATGGCGGGCCGCGTACTACTCCGGCCCGCCATCCCGTTCGACTCAGTGCTCACGAACGCTCGATTGACTCGATCGTCAGCGCGAACGCACCACCCGCCTGATAGGCCTTACCGTGGACCACGACGTGCTGCTCGGCGAAATCCTTGAGTTTCGCGTTGTGCTTCGCCACAGGATCGCCAGGCATCCCGCCGCCGACAATCATGTACAACTTGCCGTCGTCGCCCAGAATCGCTAGCGGCAGGCCCGCATCAGCGCAAACCTGAGCACACATCCGGTGACCGTCACCCGACTGGCCGTTGCGGAACTTGCAGTCGAGATCGACCACTGTTCCCTCCACCGTGACTTCCTCGCCTTTCGGCATGTCGCCCATCTGGGCGCTGGTAGCAGCCGGAGTAAGCACAACCACCAAAGCCAAAGCCCCAAGGCTAGAGACCAACCGTTTCATACATTTCTCCTCTGTTGATTGATAATGAAGTAATTACGAAGCAGGTCGTGCGTACGCCCTGCGACGTCCTGAAATAAGACCAGCATCTTCGGCGTAGGCGACCAGCTCGCGCTGAAGCAGCCGGCGCCCGCGAAACAAACGCGAACGGACCGTCCCGACGGGAACGTCCAGAATGCCGGCGGCCGACACATAGGTTTGATCTTCCACGTCTATAATGATAACGGGTGTTCGGTAAATCTCCGGAAGCACCGCCAAGGCGCGTCTCAAGACCTCATCGAATTCTGGCAGCTCCATAACCCGCCGGAGCGACAGATCGACCGCCCCGCTTTGGAATCTCCGAGTCGCGGCGATCTCATCGAGGTCTGACTCCTCCCAGGTCGTTATCCGTCTCTCCCGCTGTCGTTTTTGGATCCATAGGTGGTGGCATATCGTAAAGAGCCACGCCGCGCAGTTTGTTCCCAACCGATATTGGTGCCGGCTGCGGTACGCCCTCAGGAACGTGTCCTGCACCAAATCGTCGCAGTCGCACGGATCCCTTGTCAGTTGGAGGGCAAACCGGTATACGCGGTCCAGCGCGTCCAGCGTCTCCTTCTCGAACCCGCCTTCGGCCGCATTTACGTTGCCGGGCACCGCCTTCAGCGTTGTCGGTCGGTCAGCCAAGTACAGCTCCTTCCCGCTATCCCCGGATGGGACATCCTAGCCTCTCGGCAACAGCCCTAGCTCGCTGAGGGTTCCCGTCGGGCCCTCCAGGAGAGCAATTCCCGACCCTTCCGTAGTTCATTTTGGCGGAATCGAGGCCCTGGCTCGATCTCGGCGTGGTCAAGCAACCTTGTCTTCGCCACGCCATCCTTTGGCTTGGCTACCGACTCCAGCTGGAGAACGAAGCGCAATTCAACGACCCGGGGGACGAGAAAGGGCCCACTCCCCACTCCCCTCCAACACTTCCCACCCCTCAGGCCCAGCAGTAACCTTGGCCTGTGGAAATCACCATCCTCAGCATCGGTCTTTTGGTCTTCGCCGGCCATTTCCTGACCGGCTTCTTCGAGCGAACCAAAGTCCCCGATGTGCTCGTGCTCATGCTCGCCGGCATCGTCATCGGTCCCGCCTTGGGAATCGTGACGCCTGCGGATTTCGGCAAGGTGGGACCGGTGTTCACGACCCTCGCCCTAGTCGTGATTCTCTTCGAAGGCGGTATCCACCTCAACATGATGGACCTCAAGAGATCGGCGCGTGACACGTTGGTCCTCTCGATCGCCACTTTCGCACTGACCGTTCTGCTGGTCATGTACATAGCCGATTTTCTCTTGCCGATCGATTCGCTCACCGCTCTTCTCATCGGAATGATTCTCGGTGGTACTTCGTCCGCCGTTGTGGTGCCTCTCATCCGTATCCTCCGGGTCAGCGATCGGACGAGCACGATCCTCCTCTTGGAATCGGCTCTGACAGACGTGCTCGCCATAGTTCTGAGTCTCGGCTTGATTCGGGGCCTCCAGTCGGGACAGGGTATATCAGCCGGAGTGATGCTGGGCGACGTTTCCGCGTCGTTTCTCGTCGCTGCATTGATCGGGGGCGGCGGGGCATTCATCTGGTCCGCGATCCTGCCGAAAATCCGCCAGATCCCCAACACTGTATTCACCACCATCGCCTACGTCTTGATCCTGTTCGGGCTGACGGAGATCTGGGGATACAGCGGTGCCATCGCCGCCCTTTCGTTCGGCATCGGCGTGGCGAATTTTCCCAACATCCCACAGCGCATCCTAGGGAAATTCATCACGTTCCGATTGGCTGGATTCTCCGACGTGGAGCGGACGTTCTTTGCGGAGGCTGTCTTCTTGGTGAAGACGTTTTTCTTTGTTTTCCTGGGGATCTCGATCACATTCGATGACCCACGCACGTTCGCGGTCGGTTTGATCGTAGCAGTGATCGCGATCGGCGGGCGATCGATCATGGTACGGTTGCTCGCCCCTCGCTCCGTGACGCGCCGGGATGCCATGCTCATGACGGCCCTAATCCCCAAAGGCCTGGCCGCCGCGGTGCTGGCAGCGCTGCCGCTACAGATGGGCCTCTCCAACGGTGAAATAGTGCGGAGTACGGTCTTCGCAGTGATCTTCTTCACGATCCTGCTGTGCGCCATCTTCGTTTTCATCATCGAGAAAGGCAGACTCAACGCCTTCGGCGATACGTTCTTCCGACCCTTCGCCACACAACCTCCTTCAGAGACCGCAGCCGACCTCCCAGTGCCCGCGTTCGATCAATCACTCGGTCTTCCTGCACTCCGGGAGGTATTCTTTGAGCCCAATATCGTGGATCTCACGCCTGAGGCGTCACCGGCAAGCGACGGTGGCGATATACCGGAACCACCAGCCGAGGAAGAACCTTCCCCACCCCCACCCCCCCCCACCGCAGGGGCCGACGCAGGATTGATGTCCGCGCGGTTTCTTTCCAAAGCGCACTTTCGAACATTTGACTGGATGCCGATGAAAACCGTCCTAAGGGCAGTTCACTGGTTGGGCGCGCTGGTCGCACTGCTGGCGCCGAGCGCGGCGGGCGCCCAGGTTCAGCTCGACTCTGGCGCCGTCCAGATCACCCTTACCGGGCGGGTCCAAATGCAGTACCGGACAACCTCGGTAGATGGCACCCGCTCGTCGGAGTTCCTTCTGCGTCGAGCGCGGTTTACGGCCCATATACGAGTCAACGACTTGATTGAAGGGCGTATCCAGCCGGATTTCGGTGAAGGCGAACTCAGCCTCAAGGACGCCTATCTGCGGCTCAACTTCGATCCCGCTTTTCGCTTGTCGTTCGGCCAGTTCAAGCGACCGTTCGACATCTTTGAGCTGTACAGTTCCACACAAATCCTGACGATCGAACGAACCGGAAAAATCGACGGCGTGGACGCATGTGCCGGGCCCGGCGGCGTGTGCTCTTGGAGCCGGTTGACGCAGGGGCTCAAGTATTCCGACCGCGACATCGGAATTCTCGTCGACGGTCGAGTCACCGACGAGTTGGAGTATCGATTCTCCATCACGAACGGTACCGGAGCCGATGAGCCTGATGAGAACGGCACCAAGTCATACACCGCTCGAGTGGTAGTACAGGCAGCTTCCCACGTGCGCCTCGGGGCCAACGTCGGAGTCCACGATTACTTCGACTCCACCACCGCCAACGAGTACGCGGTGGCATACGGGGGAGATATCGAGATCGGGCGGTACGGAGACGAGTTTCACCTGCAAGCCGGCTTTCTCGCCGGCCAGAACTGGCTCAATCTGGATGCAACCGGCGACCCGTCCACGTTCCTCACCGCACAGGGTGTTGTGAGCTACCGCTTCCCGATCACCGGATCCAGCCGCTTTACGGCGGTGGAGCCGCTAGCCCGGCTGAGTTGGGCGGATCCGGACACGGACGCTGCAAACGCCGGCGGCTGGCTGTTTACTCCTGGGATCGCGTTACGCATGGCGGGCCGCAACATGCTGGTGGCCAATGTCGATGTGTGGTCGCCGGCGGCGGAAAATTTCGAGTGGTCCTTCAAGTTCCAGAGCTTCCTACACTTCTGACGAGCGCAGGAATTAGGCGAGGCCTGGCAAGCGGCCAGGCCTCGAGTTCGCTCCGCTCCCGACCGGCAATCACGCCAGCCGAGACGCCCGTTGATCTAGGACGCATTCAAAAGCTAACCGGCTTGGACCAATCTCCTAATACCACACTTTTGGCAGGGGGGGGAGGGGGAAGGGGGGAGGATTACCGGCTCCGGGCGACCACCATACTCACGAGTTCTTCGTTTGATTTGGTCGACTTCATGTCGCTCAACAGCCTCTTCATGGCGTCAACGGGGGTAGCGTTGCTGAGTTCGCGTCGCATCGCTCGGGATGCCGCCAGCGCGTCATCGGACAAGAGAAGTTCCTCGCGTCTGGTCGCACTGGCCACGAGATCGATGGCCGGGTAGATGCGGCGATCCGCCAATTCGCGGCTCAAGAGCAATTCGCTATTTCCAGTGCCCTTGAACTCTTCGAAGATCACCTGGTCCATTTTCGAGCCCGTATCCACCAAGGCCGTCGCCACGATACTAAGCGAGCCACCTCCCTTGGCCGTGTTGATTTTGCGGGCGCTCCCGAGGAAACGTTTTGGCTTTTCCATGGACGTCGCATCGAGCCCTCCCGACAGGGTTCGTCCACTACCCTCCTCCACCGTGTTGTACGCGCGTGCCAATCTCGTGATGGAGTCCAAGATGATCACCACGTCTTCACCCATTTCCACCCGCCGTCTCGCCCGTTGCACGCACATCTCCGCCACAGCCACATGCCGGGATGGAGGATGATCGAAGCTCGATGCAAAAACCTCTCCGAATCCCGCAAGCTCCATCTCCGTCACTTCCTCCGGTCGCTCGTCCACCAGAACAATGAACAGTGTACACTCGGGGTAGTTCGTGGATATGCCTTGCGCCACGGACTGGAGAATCATCGTCTTGCCGGCTTTCGGTGGTGACACTATGAGTGCTCGCTGGCCCTTCCCGAACGGGCAGAGCAGATCGATGATTCGGTTGGTGTAGTCGGGTTGGCCGCGGATGGTCCGTGCGCACTCGAGGGAGAGCTGCTCGTCTGGATGCTGCGCGCCGAGTTTTTCGAACTCCGGACGGTGGCCGAGAGACTCGGGGGGCCGGCCGTTTATGGCGTCCAGTTTCGCCAGCGGGGCGCTCTTACCGTTGCGGGGCCGCTTACCCACCACGCCGGAAATTTCATCTCCCGTTCGGAGGCCGTATTTGCGCACCAATTTCGGCCCGACGTAGACGTCTCGCTTTCCGGGCGTATAGCACGCTTCCTTCCGGCGGATAAACGCCGCGCCGTTGCCGAGAACTTCCAAAACTCCAAGACAATCGTTGTTGCTCACCTAATCACCACTCCGGTAAATCACGGAAGGACTGCGGAGCCGAGGCAAACCCCGCCGCTGTCAAAGACGGTAGACGTTCGACGTGCTATAGACTTGCTATAAAGGTGTCGAGCGGTTGTGTCGCCGGGCCCCTCTCAAAATGTGCCGCTCCTCGCGGCATCGGTCGATCAAGGCTCAGCCGGTCGGGGAGAACCACGTGACTCGGCTGGCTGACAGACGACAAAGTAAATGTAGCCCCAACGTCCGCTGGGCGCACTACCTCAAAGGCCTGCGGTTGCCGCCGTCGATACCCGCCACCGCGCGGAGGGTCGCGTTATTCGGATGATACCCCGGTGGCCTGCTCGATACGGGCCCGCTTGCCTGGGGTGACCATATCCCGCAGAATCACGTCCCGCACTATCCTGGCCAGCAGCGAATAGCCGCGCGGCTCGGCTATGAGCCACCGCTCCCATTCCAACTCCTCCAGGGCGGAGCCCAACGACGCATCATCTACATCCGGTGCTGCACCGAGGTGGCTGGCTGGAACCCGGTCGCCGAGCACCGCCGCCGCCAGGAGGACTTCTTGGGCGGGCTTGCTCAACCGCCGAAAACCAACCCGGATCGCACCCACCGCGGCCTCCGGAAGGTCGGCGGGCAGCGTCTGGTCGAGGGTCCGAAGCGGCTGGGGCCAGTCAGCACTCAGGCGCCCCAGGTCGAGCCCGCTGGCCACGGCGTGGAGCAGCTCCACGGCGAGCAACGGAAGCCCGCCTGAGTCGATCGCCACCCGGCGAGCCAGCCGGTCACACTGCTCAGGCCCGTAATCCGGCATCGCCCACTCGGCCAGCGTCCGAATGTCATCAATGCTCAGCGGAGCCAACCGAATGCAATCGCCGCCAAAATCGCGGGCGATCCGAGACCTCATCTCATCGAGTTCCGTGCGTTCCGACCGTTGGACCGCGCTCACCAGCAAGAACAGTGGAGACTCCGAAAGGTCGCGGAGCACCGCGTGAAGCGCTCGTAACGATTCCGCATCCAGCCAGTGAGCATCGTCGACGAAGAGCACCACATCTTGCTCTCCACAAATGGCCCGCATGGCATCACGGAACGCCTTGCCCATATCCCCGGGGAAAGACGCCTCGGCCCGAGCCCCTGGGAATCGCTCCGCCCACTCATCGCTGTGGGCCGCCAATGTAGCCACGGCCCTGGGGTCGGTGCCGGCGGCACCCGGCGTGTTGGCCAGCCCGCATCCGGCCAATTGGATGACCCCACTCCATGGCGCAGCGAGATCGGCGGCCACGGCTCTGGCCGTGACGGTTACGGCCCCATCCAGCCGTGCCCTGGCAAGAAATTCCTCGGCCAGCCGGCTCCGACCGACGCCGGGATCGCCCTCGATGAACACCAGGCTCGGCGTGCTGTTACGGCGACAGGAAGACCATGCTTTGGTGAGCCGTTGCAGCTGCGCACCCCGCCCCACCAGCGGTGCACGGCGCGTTTCCGCACCGACCCTCTCGCCTGCACTCTCTGGCCACTGCCATTGGCGCTCTTTGCGGATTCGATCGGCAAGCTCCAGAGTCACGCCGTCCGGCTCCGCATCGAGTGCGGTCAACCCCTGTGCGAAGGCCTCGAACTGCGCCAGAGCACCAGCCCGATCGCCGGCGATGGCCATGCTCGACATCACGACTTGAACCGCAGCGTCCGCACCGGGCTCCGATCGCAAGGCCTTGTTGGCCATATCGACGGCCTGGGTTATTTCGCCGGTATGCATCAATTCATTCGCTGCGGCCACACGGATTCTCAGCGACGCATGCCCCCAGGCCATTCGCTCGCCGGCGAGCCAGTGATCGAAGTCCACGGCGCCGGGCACGCTGAAACCCTCCAGAAATTCACCCCTGACCAATCGGGCCGCTGCCTGCCACGAGCCCTGGGCCCTCAAATCCTCTAGCTCGTCTGTATCCAGCTGCACCGCCCTCTCCACAAGGCGCACCCGATCCGACTCGGTCGTGATTACCTCTTCTCCGGCGTGCCGCTTTATTACCCGGATCGCCTCCCGCAGTGAATGGCGCGCCGTTTTTTCGTCTCGGTCCGGCCACAGTAGCGCCATCAATTGCTCCCGTCCGCACGATTGCGCCGGCGAGCGGGCAAGGTACAGCAGTAAGGCGAGGTTCTTCTTGTGCAGCAGGTCGCGGTGCGGCGCTTTGCCGTTTACGGTCAGCTCGACCGGACCCAAGACACGACACTCGATCATCAGCCGCTTGTCGCTTCGCAGTCGAGTTCGCGGAATCTCTGTTGCGCAGTGTCCGCGCGCGCGGCGTAGACAGGATCGCCCTTCGACCAGAGCCGCTCGATGTCGCCGTACACATGGCACAGCTCCCCCTCATCTCCCAAGCGTTCGAGCACACTGGCCCGTCGCCACCGGCCGATAGTTCCAAACGCCCAGTCCACCTCTTCGACCCTCGGTGCACCGATGGGAAGTCCCGTCTGATCCCAACCCTCGTGCCATACGAGTTGCCGACGCGCCGCCTCAGGGTTGTTGCTCGCGGCGTACCACTCCGCCCGGAGCAGGTGGAGAGCGGTGCGGAAGAAGGGCCCGACCACGCGGGCCGTAACATATTTTGCGCGTTCCCATCGGGTGAGACCCTCGGCCAACAGCAGCGCCCTCTCGAGATCACCGTCCGTCGCGTGCCGTTGCGCCTCGAGCAGGATCGCCAGCGGCTGAGGTTCTGAGTCGGTCACCACCAATCCCGCATTGCGGTCGGCCGCCACATGCTGTCCAGCTTGACGCTGCAGCAACGCCAACGTCCAGGCCGCCCGTCGCCGCTGCATTTCCGTACCCGACCCCCGCCCAACGTACTGCCGAAGATTGTCCACTACTGTGTTGCGGTCGAGATCGACCGCCGCCGCATCGAAGAACAACAGAAATGCGTCGAGCTGGGCGGCGAAGAGGCGGAATCCATCGAGCTCGAAGCGCGTGGTTATGTCTCGCGCCCGCCGCCGCGCCAAGCTGATCTGACCTAGTGCGAGGTGCCCGAACATCTGCGCAATGAGACCCGACTGCTCAAGCTCAGACCCGGGGCCCATCGCAGCGACCATTTTTCCGAAATGGACGGCACCCTCGGGAGCGTCAAAGAGGGGCATCAGCCGGGGGCCGGAGGGGAGGTCCGGTATTTCGCCAATCTCAGGGTCGTCGAGCCCGACGACCAAAGCATCCCCCCCACCCTGAGTTCCCTCGAAACGGTACGCCGCACCGACCGAAATAAGCATTCTGGACGCCCTCGAAAAAGGGTCCTTGGGTTCAGGTAGACTGAACAAGTTGTCTAAGGCGTCTCGTGCCCTCTCGGCATCTCCCTCCGCGACCTCTACCCAGGCCAATTCCTGCCAGGCAGGCCCGAATCCCGGCCTGCGCCTCGTGGCTTCCAGCAGTGGAAGCCGCGCTTCCCGACGAAGGTGCCCCGCTAGCGGACCGCGATTGAATAGCTCTTCACCCAGCCGGTAGTGCAGGTAGTAAAAGTGGGGCCACCGTGCCACGGCCGTCCTGAGGATATCGAGGCGCTCATCCGGCGCTTCGAGTGTTTCCAACTCGATGAGCGGCTGATAATGCGCGGGAAAGAGTTCTCTGTTGTCGAGAACCCGTTGCATGTGCACTGAATCCAACCCTGCCCCCGGACGTTGCCGATCGATCTCTGTTATGCGCCACGAACACAGCCAGCACCCGGAATCCCCTTCGGCAGCAGCAGCATACGCATCGCGAGCCTCGCCCCAACGGGCTTCGTTGAACAGACGCTCTGCTGCGATGAAGCGGTTGAAGCCTGACGTGTTTCCTTGGGGGAGAGCCCTGCGCGGCAGCCACTTGGCAAGCGGGCTACTTTGACTCCACAAAGCGCGGAGGACGTCGTAGGCAACTGAATCGGCGACCACCCGCCAATCTTCGCTGCGCCCCATTCGGCTCGCGTACTCGGTTGTCACCAAGCCGAACAGGTCTCTGGTTTCCACTTTCACCGTGAAGAAGACATCCGACAGCGTCACCGAACCGTGCAACGTGACCGTCGCGTTTCTACAGGATGCGCTCGGCTCACAGACGTGAAAATCCGTACTCTGGCCCAGGCTGCGGACGACGAACGCAGTAACCGAGTCCGTCAGCCGAAGCGCGTCGGCACCGACTTGCTGAAACGGCTCAACCCTCACTACCAGCGCTCCGGGAACCGGCGAAGGGTTCCGCAACGTGAGAATCGTCCCCACGAACACACCACCCGCCACAATCCCAGCGGCAGTGAGCGCTGCGGCACGCCACTGATAGCGGCGGACCCGCGTATTCCAAAGCTTCTTACGGAACGTCGCAGCATCCGGCCAGCGGTTCTCGGGGTCGAACGCCAGTGCACCCCGCAGGACCCGAGCGATCTTACCCGGCACTCCAGACCAGTCGGCGCTGCTCGGCTCCTCGCCGATATTCCACCGCCGGCCGCTAATCGCCTCGTACAACACCATCGCCACGGTGTAGACATCCGTCTGAGCACTCACCTCATGGCCGGATATCTGCTCGGGGGGCATGTAATCCGGGGTGCCGATCACGCCGCCGGTCTGAGTCAGGGTCTCCTCCGTCCCACGCCGGGGCTTCGCAATACCGAAATCTCCCAGCAGGGCCCGTCTGCCCAGCAAGAACACGTTGGCCGGTTTGATGTCGCGATGGACGATGCCCCGCTTGTGTACTTCTTCCAGTGCGTCGAGGAGATCGCGTCCCAGTTTGACGGCCCCGCCAACACTCATCGGCCCGCGCCGCAGCGCGTCCGCAAGCGTAGCTCCTTCCATGTAGTCCATCACGTAGTAGAACAGGCCGTCTGCCTCTCCGACGTGGTGAACCGGAATGATGTGGGAGTGACTCAGGCTTGCGAGAATGCGAGCTTCCCGGAGGAAGCGCTGCGCGGCGACTTCAGTGGCGATTTCGGGCAGCAAGACCTTGACGGCCACCCTCCGGTCGAGGGCAACGTCCCGCGCGAGGAACACCACTCCCATGCCCCCTGCCGCCAGCTCGTGCTGGACCTCGTAATCGGGGCTTAATGCTTCCTGAAGACGCTCGAGTAAGGATGCCATCTCAGCTCGTCATCGCGCGCAGCGGGTTGGTCTAGGACGTAGGGTACGGGAGGATGTATCGACTCGTCAAGCAATGAAGCCAGTGATGACAGTTGCCTTATCATAGCATTTTGCAAGGTCACTTCTGACGCAGGTCTATTCAACGTACGTCTAGACGGAGGTCATTCAAGGCAATCTCCCGTTCCGACGCGCTTCTCGGCGCCGTCGTGGCGCTCTCGCCGCAGACCGTTGAAACGGCATCGCGTTGCCCAACGGGGTAGCGAGGGTCGCAACAAAGTTTGGTACCGGTGCTTGGTTTTTTGAAAAAGTGGGCGGGTTAATCAGGCCGCTTCCCTTCTCCTAGTTCTCCTCGTTCACCCCTCCACTGAAGGCAATCTGGAAAGGCGGCGGCGGCTTCACTGGATCGCTACCACAGGGCCACAAGGCCAAGGATCATTACTGGAAGAACCGCTTTCTACGGTATTTGTTCGCGGGACTAAAGTCCAATTGCATCTTGCGGTCGCCTGCCATTGTCGCATCTTCACCGGGCCGGTGGTCAGCGGTTGGCCCGCAGCCAGCCAGACGCCCCTCGCAGGACGCCCGCCCGACGACGAGACCACCTGATCCACCGACGCAAAACGCCGTTTTGTTCCAAAGGAGGATGGCTATGCGTGCCGCCGCGAAGGCCGGGACATACTGCAGACAGAAGAAAGCAAATTCCTATCGTGATAACCAACATGGAGAACAAAATGAAACCCAATTTGAAGCTGTTCGTCTCGGCGCTCGCATTCACTGTGCTGCTTACTGGTTGCACTTACCGACTGATCGACTTCACCGTCATCAGCTCTAAGAATGTACGACTAGACCTTCCCGATGGCGCGTCGGGGCCTCGGACCGAGGGCGTACACTCGGTTCCCGTCTTCTTCTTTGCTCTTGGTCGTCCCAATATGAAGGAAGCAACGGATAGAGCCATCGAAAATGCGGGTCCTCAGTACGATGCTCTTATAGATGGCGTGGTGACCTCGAACTGGTGGTATTTCATTTACGGAGTATCGAGTATTACCGTCGAGGGCACACCAATCAACACCAAGATGCTCGCCAACCTTCCGCCAGGTGCCTTGGACGGAAGGCCCATCTTGTATCACAGTTCCCTAGGAATCTCAAACGATGAAGCCATCGCGGCGATAGGGATTGTGGCCTTGGAACCCTCCCGACAGGATTCCATACGGGCAGGACTTGTAGAAGATCCCCCCGCTCAGCAGTAGGCTTGCACACTGTTGAAGACCGCCGCTTGCGGTTTATAGTCGTATCCCCTGTGTGGAAGATGGGCTCGGGGCAGGGCGTTCGACGGCAGGTCTCGGTCCTCTTGAAGTTCGAGTAAACAAATCAGCGCATGCAACGCCTGCGGGGCTAACGCCGCCCCGCAGGCGCGCATCAGTTCCTGGCTTCCAGCACCTCGCGGACCGCACTCAGCAATTGGTCGGGCGTGAACGGCCATCGAAGTCCGCGTACGTCGGAGAGCCGCTTCACGATAGCAAGCGGATCGGGCGCGCCGTAAGGCCGGCGGCTTGCTATGGCAACCACTTTCGCCTTGGGACATCCATGGCGGAGTTGCCGGATGAACTCGACTCCGTCCATGTCCGGGAGTGTGAGGTTCACCACAACGACATCCACGGGCGTCTCGCTGCAAAAAGCCAGACCAGCATGGCCCTCGTGTGCCTCGACCACTTCGTGGCCGGCGCCGTTGATCACCCGTCGCAATCCTCCGCGCACTGCTTCCTCCCCATCCACCACCAGAATGCACTTCGAGTCGGTGTCTTGGCGTCGCTCAATGAACCGGCGAGTGAGACCTGCACGCCTCTCCAGCTCGCGGCGCTCCACACCCGTCCGGCGTTCCGTCAAGAAGCGCCGACCCGCCGCTACAGGAAGGTAAATCTCTCGGCGACGCATGACCCTCCGCTCGTGACCCGAACGAGTTTGCGCCACTGAGCGCCGATCAGCCACACGCCGTCGCGGAGCTTGGCGGTTGTCATGGGAAAGGGGGTTCATCGCTGAACCTTTCAGCCGGCGCAGCTTCCGGCCGGTCTGGGTCTCAGTTCGTCCGACTCCACCGGCAAGGGGTGGGTCGACAGACAGAGTATCCCCATCCCGACGGCCTTGGCAAGCGCTCCGCCGGTAGACCGCATGCGCTTGCTCTCTTGATGGGATCGAGTTTCCACCAACAAGGAGCCACTTATTCCCACTGCCAAGCACTTAGACAGCGTCCTCAGTCGAGTTCACCTTGACCTAAGTGCCCATGGCACTGGGAGTTACGTAAGGTACTGTACCGTTCCTCGCCAGTCCGTCAGCGGTTTCTGCTCGTGGGTGACCTCTCACATGTGACATAGGTCATCGCGCCTAACCAAGCCACATGGCACGTTGGCTGCGTTCGCACCGGCAGCGGCCTAGCCGCAGACGGGCGTAATCGGCTTTACGGTCCTTGTTCCTTTGAGGAGTCGTCCATGTTACAGCAAACACAAAGCCTCATTCCTGAGGAATGGAGCGGTGCGTTCGAATTGCTATCCGCTCCCGTTTCGTGGATCCCGGCTTGGCATACCGCGATGATCAACTTCGCGTGGTATGGCAGCTCGCCCACGGAGATCCTAGTCAAGCGTGTGTTGGTGATGCTGCCAATGCTACTACTCATTGCAGCAATGTGGTCCACGATGGTTTCGCTGTATACGCTACCGTTCCGATCGGCCCGCGGCAGCTTTCTCACCTCCATGCTCAGTGCGTGGTGGGATGCGGGACGCACTATCTGGTTTTTCTGGGCCGGAATGGTTCGGCTGGGCGTGGTCTTGGTGGGTTGGATCAAGAATTTGATCAGCCTCTCATTCTCCATACTCAAGAGCGCCTTCCAGTCACCTCTGAACTTTCTGGACTGGACCTCGCGCAATTACTTCAAGCCAGGCGTTCCGTGGGTTGCATTCCTCGGCCTCATGGTTTGGGGTGTCATCGAGGCGTTGATCTTCACCTACACGCTGCGTCCGACGATGACAGAGGTTCTGGCGGGGATTACCGGCTTCGAGCCCGATGCCCGGTTCCTGACCCCTATCCTGTGGATCTTCCTCTATTTCTTGATCCTAGGCAGCTTCGCGTGCATCCAGGTACTCGGTGACGCGATGAACAAAAGGAACTACGGACAAATATTGCAGATGGTGCTGGTCGAGCTGTCGGTGGTTTTCTTCGAAGTCATGTTCTTGTATCGCGAAATGATCGATGCCCTCACCCCCTGGATCGCTCAGCAAACCGGCGGAGAGCTTCAACTCGGGCTGGTGGGGACCTTGTCCCTCGCGGTGTTCGGCTGGGTCGGCGTCCGGGGAATGACCTGGTTCCTGTTCGGGCGGTTCGGCACACCGGCACTGCTGGCCATTCTAGGTCGGGAGACCCTCAAGCATGATACAGCTATTGGCGCAGATGTCCGAGAGCCGCTTGTGAATGCAATGGAGGGACCAATCGCCGCCCTCAAGGCAGAGACCGCGTGGTTCAACCGAGAGGCACGCAAGGTGTTCGAGTTGCTGTCGCTGCCCGTGCTCCAGCTCCTCGCCGCGGCGGTCAACTTTGCCGTGGTCGCCATAACATCGCGGCCAATGTTCAGCTTACCGTTCGCCAATCTGGACGAGGTAATGGCCACGACGCCGACGCTCGGCAGTTCAAAGAAGTCGAAAGCCTCCAAGAGTGAGCCCCCTATCCAGCTCCAACAGGAGGCACGATGACGGCGGCGGTGAGGGTACGACGGTTCGCAGCCGGCGCGATCATCGTCACCATCCTCGGCGCTTGCACGCCGGTGGAGAATCCCCGTCGGGCCAGATCCACCCTCGTTCTCGGCATCGACGTGAGTGGATCGTTCGAGGCGACTGGAAACTACAACGACGCAATAGAGTTCGCGTCGCATTACCTGTACGGGCACCTCGGCGGTCTCGGCGAGTTGGCTATGCCGTCGGCGGTGTTTGTCGGCTCGGTGGGTGGAGAAAACCCAGGCGAAACGAAATCGTTCCAGCCGATTCACGCGTTCCAAGGCAAGAGCCCGGAGGAGATCGCTACTGTTCTGCGGGAGCAATTCCCCTCGCGGGACGGGTTCACGGACTTCAACGCCTTCTTCGACCGTGTGGCGACCTTGGTCAAACGGCAGGGACTGATCTTGGCTCCGCTGAACATCGTGTTGCTCACCGACGGTATTCAAGATCTCACCGCCGATTCCGGCACTGAGAGTCGGTTCGCAACGATCGATCTAGGCCCCTTGGAATACCTCTCGCGAAGCGTCACCGTGCGTCTTCTCTATGCCACACCCACCGTTTCCGTTGCTTGGGAGCGAGAGATCGACAGGAGACGGGTCCGGATGTGGACGGTGGATCACGAGGTCATGGCAGGATGGCGCGAGCAACTAGAGTTCGACATCAACAGCGGCGGTGCCGAGGACAACCTTTGGAAGTGGGTGCAGGACAACATAGACTTCCGAGTGCGCACCCGGGTGCTATAGCAAGGCACAGCTCCATTATGCAGCAGGTAGAGGCCGGGAGAAATCCCGGCCTTTTTCCTGTGCCACACGATCAAACAGCCGCGTGTCAACCTCGGGCCAGCGTCTCCATCGGAAGCAACGCATTGTAGATGAAGCGATGAACCGGCGTTGCCACGCCTGTTTCCTTACCGATCCGTACGACCGCACCGTTTTGAGATTCGAGCTCCGACGGCCGGCCGTTCATGATGTCGCGTTGCATGGAGGAGGTGGCATCGGGAGGCATGCCATCGAGAAATGCCATTGCCTTGCCCACGGTATCATGTGAGAGGGTAACGCTCTTTGCGCCGGCAACTTCGCAAACCTCTCTCATGGCCGACTCGAGTAACTCCCTAGTCCCCGGCGTGCTTCGCATCACGCCGGCCGGTGCACGCGCCACGGCTCCTACGCCGCCGAACGACGCGATGAACGCGAACTTCCCCCATATGGAGGCCCAAATATCAGCCGGGCTTTCGACACCCACGCCGGCCCCCTCAAAGGCACCCATGATGGTGGTGACTCGTTCACTGCTGCGCCCGTCCAGCTCGCCAAAAACGACACATGGCTCCACTCCGAGGTGGCGAATGCGCCCGGGCTTGACGACCATGCTCACAATCCTGCACATGCCAGCCAAGACGTGACGCTCGCCATGCTGCGCGGCAAGCTGCCCGGACGCTTCCACGCCGTTCTGGAGCGGCAGAATAGCCGTGTTGTCCCCAATCAATGGACCCAGAGCCGGCGCGACCTCCGGCACCTGCCACGCTTTGACGCCCACCAACACGAGGTCCACCGATCCAATCCCGGAGATGTCGTCTGTAGCGTTCAAGGAGCACACAGCGAAGTCTCCCTTCGGACTCTCCACCTTCAAACCACCGGCACGCAGGGCGCGCAGATGCTCGCCACGTGCGACGAAGACAACTTCTTCTCCGGCGGCAGCCAATCGCCCACCGAAGTACCCGCCGATGGCGCCCGTGCCTATGACAGCGATGCGCAATTCATCTCTCCTAATTGGAGTTGCAATTCTTGGTCAAGTGACGGTCGGATGGTTCGGCTCATCTACGATATTCTCGCATCAGCAATTCTATTATCGCCTCGGCATGTTTCGGATCAAGGCGATCCACTTGGTCATGAATTTCATTCAACATTTGCCTCGCTTCGTCCGAACCTTCCAATTCCCGCACCAACCGGTGGGCCCGAAACGCATGATGAATGCCGGCGATGCCGTGGGCAAACAGCAGCACAGCCGCCGAAACCGGTTGGACCTCGGCGAGAACCAGTAACACAACGCCAAGCAGGGCTTTGGCTTGACGATGGTCGCGATGCTTGCTCTGCGCCACATCGCCCCGCACACGCTCAAACCGATCGTCGTCGACCGTGAGCTGGAGGTCGGTCATGCGGCGGTGATACTCCTCCAGCACCAGCTGCCGGTGATTGCGTGCCTGCCGGGGCGCGGCGACTTGTGCGTCCGTGATCACGAGCTGGCCATTCTTGAGCTGCAATTCGTAGCCGGCCGGATCGTCACCGAGTCCAAAGTACTCCACGCTATGCGGCTGCTGTGGGTCCTCCGCCCAGTAGTACCCGCATACAATCTCAGTATCGCGCTCCGGCCGGTTGATGGTCACACACGGAACCACAAGGTACTGCGTCGGAGATAGAGGCTCATAGTCTTGAAAATCCAGGACTACGCGGCGCGCCTGCAATCGCGCCGAAGCTACGGCGGCGAGTAAGCTGCGATGCACAGGATCTACGAGCTGATCGTCGAGGAGCGTGGAGACGCGTTCATTGCCCTCTGAGGCAAACGCCTCGCCGAGTTGCCTCACATACGGATGATGCTCGCCCTCTAACAGTTGGTGTAGCGCCCCGCAGCAGGGCGAATCCATGTGATACCGCTTCATCATGCCGAAGCGATTCCCGTCCTCCGTCTCGATCACCCCGACATGCGAGTTCAGCTTCACCACGAGTAGCTTGTACGTGGTGTAGCTTTCCGCCGTGGCGTAATGCTGCTCGGCGATGCGAATCGCGCCCCACTCATACCGTCCGCCCAGATTGGCAAGCCGAAAAGACGAGTGCTCCGCAAACTTCAGCGCCGGCACAAAGTAGCGCACGAAGTCGCGCTGAAACGCGTTGACACATTCAGTTTCCGATTCGTCAGCGCAAGTTATGTGCATTGTCCCCACCACCGGCGCGCGCAGACCGGTAACGAGAATGTGCATGGCCTGGCTGACCCCGGATACCGATCGCTCGACACCCACCAATTCACGGAGATCATCCATCATGACTCTGCCTTCACCTTCTACTCCTTGAGCACCATGTCTATGCACATGACCGCCGCCAGAATGAGTAAGCGCACGCGATTGTCGGGAGGAACCGTATCCGCAATCTTAAGGATATAGTTGTCCGCGCTCGTGAAAAACTCCTTGCCAATTCCGGCCCACTTTTTTGTTACATGCGCAAACTCAGTGTCGCCCGCGATAAACCGAAAATCCCAGCCCGTCCACTTGCCCTTGAGGCTACAGATGACTTGATCGTCCTGATCCAACACGTCGAACGCACCACCAATCGCCAGCAGCTTCTGGTTGAACCCGCCGACCACTTCGTCATTCCCGTTGAGCACCGTCACCTTTGAGCGCAGAAAGGTTAGGCCCCTGGTCACCCGCACTAGCTGCTGGCCCTCGGGCGTCGTGATGCGAATGTCGAAAGGTGTCATCCGCTTGTACTTGGTGAACCTGAGAAACTTCGTCAGCGCCCCCAGGTTCTCCTCGCGGCACAACATGATCACGTCGCCGGTTTCAGGGTCGCAAATGTCGTAGTTGTTGGCTGCCTTGAACATGCCAACGTGTTCTTTTACGAGGAAGACGTTCCTGTTGAGTGAGTCGTGCATGCAGGCCTCCACTTCCCAAACTGGATGGAATGAAGCACCATGCTCGCGGTGGCGCCCGCCGCAAGATACAGCAGGGGCACGTCGAGGCCAGCAGCACAATCACGTACCTAGCCTGTCGCCCGGGCGTCCAGTATGTTGTCACGCTTCAACACTGCCGAGACTCTGGACAGGCATCTGCCAATGAACACGGACCCGAAGGCCAGCCTCAGACAGGCCATCCGTTTGCCGCACGCGACCGCCATGGTCGTTGGTACGATCATCGGGGCATCCATCTTCGTGCTGCCTTCAGAGATCACGAGACAAGTGCCGTCTATTTCCGGCGTCCTACTCGTGTGGCTCATCTGCGGCGTGCTTACGCTCATTGGCGCCTTGGTATGTGCGGAACTGGCATCGACCTTCACCCAAGCAGGGGGCGTCTACGTCTACTTGAAGGAGGCATACGCACCACCGGTCGGGTTCTTGTGGGGATGGGCCATGTTCTGGACCATGCACTCCGGCATCATTGCCGTCGTTGGCGTCGTCTTTGCACGATACACTTCCTACTTCGTGCCGATGGGAGACGCCGCAATCAAGGCCGTTGCGATCAGCGTTATCCTTATCCTGTCGGCGATAAACTATACGGGAGTGAGACAGGGGAGCACGCTACAGGCGGTCTTCACCCTGGGAAAGCTCATCGCAATTCTGGTCATCATCGTTTTGGGATTCGCTCTCGGGTCCCGGTTGCCGGAGCACTTCGTGACATCAGCATCCGCCTCTGACGGGGTCACCGCCAGCCGGTTCGCTACTGCCCTGGTTGCCGGATTGTTTGCGTTCGGCGGATGGCACATGGTCACCTACAATTCCGAGGAGACCGTCAACCCCCAGCGGACGATTCCCCGGGCGCTCGTAATAGGTACTGTGATCGTCACGGTGAGTTACATCGCAATGAACACGGTGTACATGTACGTCTTGCCGCTGGATGCGGTAGCTTCTTCCACCCGTGTGGCGGCAGACGCCGCCGACGCGCTGATCGGATTCGGCGGCGGAGCGCTGATATCGGCCGTCGTAATGTTCTCTACCTTCGGCGCCCTGAGCGGAATCATCCTATCGGGACCACGGGTGTATTTCTCCATGGCGCGCGACGGTCTGCTGTTTCGGTGGGTTGGTGACATCCACCCGAAATACAGAACACCGCATAGGGCAATCGTCGTTCAAGCCGTCTGGTCATCAATTCTAGTCGGTACCGGCACTTTCCAGGTTCTCTTTACCAGAGTCGTCTACACCGAATGGATCTTCTTTGCCTTGATGACTATCGGCTTGCTGCTGCTGCGGCGCCGGAAAGACCTGCAGCGTGGGTATGAAATGTGGGGATATCCCGTCCTGCCGGCAATATTCGTGGTGTCGTCCCTGGCCATCGTTGCCGATCAGATCGTGACGAATCCCGGCGAAAGCGTCTTCGGCCTGTCACTCGTCCTGGCCGGATTGCCTGTGTACTACCTCTGGGTGCGGAAAGGATATAAGAAAAAGTCAACACCATGACGATAATTGATTTTCACAACCACTACTACCCGCCTGAGTACATCAAGGAACTCCAGTCCGGGTCGAGTAAATTCACTGTCAGCTTCGATGACGACGGCAACCCGGTCCTGCATTCCCCGGGAGATATTAACATCATCGTCCCGGGCCACCGAGACGTCGAAGTGCGGCAACAGGTGCTGGAGGAAGCCGGAATCGACAGGCAGGTGATCACTTTCACTGCGCCCGGCACCGTCGTCGAAACACCGGCACGCTCTGTTTCGCTGGCTCAAATGGTCAATGACAGTATGGCACGAATCGTCGAGGAGCGACCCGACCGCTTCAGCTCGCTGGCAACCCTTCCGCTGAACGATCCTGAGGCGTCGGTCAAGGAACTCGAGCGAGCCATGACAGAGCTGGGGTTCAAGGGTGTGATGGTGTACAGCAACGTCAACGGTACGGCACTAAGCGATCGTTGCTATTGGCCGCTATACGAACTCGCCAGCGATCTGAACGCCGTTATTTACATCCACCCCACCTATCCCGTGGGAGTCGAAGCGATGACCGAATACTGGCTCATGCCGCTGGTGGGATTCCTCTTCGATACGACGTTGGCTACGGCCGGACTCGTCTTCAGCGGAGTGGTGGAACGGTTTCCGGGAATCCAATGGGCACTGTGTCACCTGGGAGGCGCCATTCCGTATCTAGCCGAGCGACTCGACAGGGGGTACTACGCGTTCGAGTCGTGCAGGGAACACCTCAGCCGGCCACCCACCGAATTCTTGAAGAATTTCTACTACGACACGGTAAACTTCGAGCCAAAGGCGCTCCAACTGGCCATCGACTTCGCCGGTGCCGATCACATTCTCGCCGGCAGCGATTATCCACATCAGATTGGCAGCCTCCAAAAAATGGTTGAAAGCATCAACCAATTGGATATCACTGAAGAGGCGCGTGCACAGATACTGGGCGGTAATGCCTCGAGTCTGCTCGGACTATGATTTGGGTGGGTCGTGTAGGATCGCCGGACACCTACTGGTTCTTGATCGATGTCAAAAACCAACCAGTGGAACGTTTTTCGAACGTGACACGCATTTGGGGGGAGTGCTGGCCCTGACTTCCGTCATTCGTCCGGTACTCGTACCGCCCGCTCAGCGATGCTGACGCCGAATTCCCTTCGACGTCAATCCGATCGGCTGTTAAACGTACCTCTAGGGTCTGCACGGACCTGAAGAATCCCGCCCAACTAGCCCGATCCTCGCGCGTCAGGTTAACGTGGACTTGCGCCAGGCGATCTACGCTTCGCGACTCTATTGCTCGGGCAAGACGCTGCACGACTTGTGCGATTTGGACACGCGGTTGACTCACTGACCGGCTCGGCGTCGCCTGCGGTGTAGGCCGTGAGCGTCTCGCGGTCCGCCGCGCCGCCGCTGGCGACGCTGAGGGCTCTCGCACCGGCTTCGACAACGGTTGAACCGAAGGAGGGCCAACCGAATCCGGGGCGTTCTCGACCGCGGTAGTGTCGCCTGCCTCAGAGTCTGTTTGAAAAGCGAACGGACCGGACAAAGAATCAGCCACTCCAGGCTCGGCTGCGGCTTGGGCCATCGAGCCCTGTGCCGGCGGCGCACCCAGCGACGCCAAGGCAACAGATACCGCGAATAGAAGCCCCCCGAACGCCGCTACAAGCGGAAGGTGCCCCGGACGCACGCGGCTCCGACGGCCGAACCGCCACGTGCTCACTGGAGCAGTGGTTTCCAGCACCTCCGGCCGTTGCCCAACTCCTACCGTACCTGGGCGACGGCCACCCAGGGCGACGACAAAATCCGAAACGCTGTCGAAACGTTCCTCAGGCTTCTTGCTCATCGCTCGGATGAGCGCATCGGACACATGCGGAGGTATGTCCGGCCGGCTGTCGGAGAGCCGCGGCGGTGGCTCGAGACAATGTTGGCGCAGGACTTCGCCAAGCGAGTCCCCGGGAAACGGTGGTTTTCCGGCAAGACATTCATACGTCATGATCGCCATCGAGTACTGGTCGGACCGTCCCGTCAGAGGCTGACCGTACAGTTGCTCCGGCGACATGTGCGACGGCGTCCCCATCGTCCCACCCGTTTGCGTCAGTTGCACCGAGCCGAACGCCTTCGCCACTCCGAAGTCGCAAACCACCGCCCAACCGTTCTCGTCAATCATCACGTTTGCCGCCTTCACGTCACGGTGGACGACCCCCCGGTCGTGGGCGTAGTGCAGGGCACTGGCTACCTGCTCCACCAATCTCAAGCACTCCACCAGGTCGAGGGGCCCACGATCGGCGATCAGTTCCGCCAACGAGTGGCCCCTGACAAATTTCATGGTAAACCAGAGGAAGGTGGAGCGGCTGCCAATCTGGTGAATCGGCACAATGTGGGGATGGTCGAGAGACGCGGCGATCTTGGCCTCTCGTTTGAACCGCTCGGCTGACTCCGTGCCGAGTGCCAGCTCGAGCGGCAACACCTTCAAGGCGACAAATCGGTTCAACTCCACTTCGTGAGCCAAGTAGACGAGGGACATCCCCCCCCGCCCCAGAAGACCCTCGATCCGGAACTCCGGACGGAATGCCCGGCGAATACTCTTCTCGACTTCGGAGGAGACCTCAACGCGACGCTTCGAGCCGCCGATCAGTGAGAACCCGCACTCGGGACACTTGTTGTCGATCTCTGAAATTTGTCCGGAGTTACAGCGGGGACACTGCATCCTTAAAAACCTCCCATTACCGGGGTTCGTAATAATGGGTCTCCAGCTGAATTTTGCTGTGACGCACGGCCCACTTGCCGACCGGTGGACGCCGGTCATGGCAGCGAGACGCGGCGTGGCGCGCCCAGCTCCAAGCCGGGCCAGTAGCTGTTATATCAGTTGTTTACATAGAGTTAACGACTCGAGCCGCGGCCGCCGGCCCGGGCCCGACGGCCAATGAGCAACCAAGGAAGCCCTCAGCCAGCTAGCGGCTCCGGGGACTCCCGTACCCACCACCACCTGGCGTCTCCACCCGCACGACTGTCCCTGCCTCCACCGACACACTCGCCTTGCCTCCCAACTCGCGCTCGGTTCCATCAGGCATGATGAGCACGTTGCGGCCCACCTTGCCCGGCTCGCCGCCCTCGAGGCCGTACGGTGCGTAGCGCCGACGATCGCTCAGGATCGTGACCTCGGCCGGGCACAACGCTTCGATCTCGCGAACGATGCCGTCGCCGCCCCGGAACCGGCCCCTACCGCCCGAGCCACGCCGCACAGCGTAGCGGCGCACACGAAAGGGATATGTGTGTTCGAACGCCTCGATAGGCGTGTTGAGGCTATTGGTCATGTGACAATGGGTAGCATCCAAACCATCCGCAGCGGGACGTGCACCCATCCCGCCGGCGATCGTCTCGTAGTACGCGAAGCCACTTCCCGTTCTGGGATCGGTGCCTCCAAGAGTCAGGTTGCTCATTGTTCCGTAGCTCGCCGCCGGGATCTTGCCGGGCATTGCCTGCGAGAGCGCGCCGAGCACCACGTCCACGATGCGCTGCGAGGTTTCGACGTTCCCGCCGGCAACGGCTGCGGGCATTTGCGCGTTCACGAGCGACCCCTCCGGCGCGACCACCTCCAGCGGACGAACTGTGCCGTAATTCGACGGGATCGAAAACGGCACGATCACTCGAAAACAGTACATCACGGCCGACAACGTGATGGCATAAATGGCGTTCACGCTTCCGGGCACCTGCTCGCACGTTCCGGAAAAGTCGATTCGCGCCTTCTCGCCATCTATGGTGATCGTAACGACGATGGGCAGTGGCCCATTTCCCTGACCGTCGTCGTCCATGCAGTCCTCGAATTTGTAGACGCCGTCCGGAATTTGCTTGATCGCTTCCCGGATCATCCGTTCGGCGTAATCCTGCAAGTGACTCATGTAGGACTTCACCGTATCGATGCCGTACTTGCCTGCGATGGCAACGAGTCGTCTCTCACCGGTACGGTTCGACGCGATTTGCGCCGTCAGGTCTCCCTCCCGCTCCACGGGCGTGCGCACATTGGCGAGGATCAGGTCCAGGATGTCCTTCACCACCTCACCGTTACGGACGAGGCGCAGCGGTGGAATCCGGATTCCCTCTTGATAGATGGAGTTCGACAGAGGCATCGATCCGGGGGTGATGCCGCCCACATCGGAATGATGTGCCCTATTCGCCACGTAGAACGTCGGCGCATCATCTCCTTCCATGTAGACCGGTTGAACCAACGTGATATCCGGGAGGTGGGTGCCACCGCAAAACGGATCGTTGACGATCACTACGTCTCCCGGCTCCATCGGGACGTGCGTGATGGCAGCCTCCACCGACAACGGCATCGAGCCAAGGTGCACGGGCATATGCTCACCTTGTGCTACCATGTGACCATCGCCGTCGAACACAGCGCAGGAGTAATCTCTTCGCTCTTTGATGTTCGGCGAGAACGATGTACGGCACAGGGTAACCCCCATCTCCTCCGCGGCGGAGTAGAACAGGTTGCGAAAAACCTCGAGCGTTACGGGGTCCCAACTAGCTTCGCTTCGCATACACCTTCCATTTCGTTGGAGCCACGGAATCCGGTAGAGTGGTCATTTTCACAATGACACAGGCTCCAAGATCAGGTTCTCACCCTTATCCACCCTGCAACGAAAATCGGGCGGCACCACCGTCGTCGTGCTGTATTCGACGACCAACGCCGGGCCCTTGAACGCGTTCCCCGGCCGCAGCTTGGCTCGGTCCACCAGTTGCGACTCCCTCGCTCTCCCGTCGAACACCATTCGCCATTCGCCGATCATCGCTGCCGACGCGTCCTCGTCCTCCAACTCGTGTTCCAGAACGGGCGGCTTCTCCGTACGCCCCACCGATCGCAGCCGCACGTTGACCACCTCCGTCTCTCGGGTGGGATCGGCATAGCCGTAACGTGTCTCGTGCAATTCGTGGAACGCCGCCTCGAAGTTCTGAGTCATCGGGACGGCAAGTTCATAGCCTTGACCCACGTACCGCATGTCCAGCGAGCGCTCCATAACCAAACGCTTCGTCACAAAGCCCTCCGCCTCGTACTCGGTGCGCGCCCGTGTCTCCAGTTTCACGAAGGCTCGTTCCAAGTCACCAGAGTCGAGTTCCGCGCTGCGCACTAGCAGCGTTCGCGAGTAGTCGCGTACGAAGTCGGCCAGCAGCATGCCCAACGCGGACAAGATGCCGGCTGCCTGCGGTACCAGCACGCGCGGGATGTTGAGATTTCTCGCCAGATCCGCTGCATGCATCGCGCCGGCGCCGCCGAAACACACCAAGGTGAAATCCCGCGGATCGTGCCCGCGCTCCAGTGATATCACACGGATCGCCCGCTCCATGGTGGCATTGGCAACGCGCAAGATTCCCTCCGCCGCCTCTACGGGCGACAGGTTCATCTCCCGTGCAAACACTTCCATCGCATCGTTCACCGGTTTCACCGGAAGCTCTTGGTTGCCGCCCAGGAAGTGCGTCGGCGAAAGACGTCCCAAGAACAGATTGGCATCGGTCACCGTCAGCTCCGTTCCCCCCCGCTGGTAGCAGATCGGACCGGGCTCGGCGCCGGCACTAAGCGGGCCGACCCGCAGTGAGCCTCCGGGATCACGGTATGCAATCGATCCGCCGCCCGCGCCAACCGTGTGAATATCGATCACAGGAACTCGTATCGGCGCCTCAGCGATAATCGCCTCAGTCGTTCGACTCAGTTCACCGGGGCACAGACAGACATCTGTGCTCGTGCCGCCCATGTCGAACGTGATCACCTTGTCGTAGCCCGAGCGCCTACCCATTTCGAAACCGCCCACCGCACCACCCGCAGGCCCGGAAAGCACGGTCTGCACCGCATGCTGCCGTGCGGCCTCCAACGAAACGATCCCCCCATTAGATTGCATGATCCGCACGCGATCCGACTCCAGCGCCTCGGCCAGATACGCCAGATAGCGCGACATGACCGGACCCACATAGGCGTTCACCACTGTCGTGCTACACCGTTCGTATTCGCGAAACTCCGGGAGCACCAAGTGAGACGCCGTTACGAACGCGTCGAGTTCGTCCTCGAGCGCCATCAGCAGAGCACGTTCATGATCGGGATTCGCGTACGAGTGGAGCAAGCAGATGGCCACCGAATCCGGGTTGAGCCCTCGCACCTGATCTACCAACTCGCGCACGGACTCCTCGCTCAACGGCTCGAGCACTCGGCCCTGCGGATCAACCCGCTCGGGAACTCCAAGGCGTCGCTCTGCGGGAACCAATGGCGCCGCCTTCTCAACATTCAAGTCGTAGATATCGCTTCGTGTCTGCCGCCCAATCTCCAGCACGTCTTCAAACCCGTGCGTCGTGACGAGCACGGTTTTGGCGCCACGTCTCTCCAGCAACGCGTTCGTCGCCACGGTCGAGCCATGTACGACGTTGACCACTTCACCGTCGAGCACGTATTTCAGACCCGCAAGCACGGCATTAGCCGGGTTATCGGGAGTTGAGGGCTCCTTGTGAACGCGGAGTCGCCCACCGTCGAGTACCACGAAGTCCGTGAACGTGCCGCCGGTATCGATTCCTACAACGATATTGCGGCGCGAGTTCATGTAGCGGCCTCGCTGACGGTGTTGTCACCATAAACGAACCGCTCCAATTCTCCGTGGATGCGCCGCACCGTCTCAGCGGACGGCGGTCGCGTAAAACGCGACACTAGGATCGTAACGGCGAAGTTCGCCAGCACCGACCACACACCGCCGTGCAGGGTCAAGGGATGCGGTATCACGACGAGTGTTAGGAACAGAGTCGCCAACCCAACGCCGATCCCCGAGAGAACTCCGGTACGCGTGAGGAGGCGGCGGGTCGGGAAGCACACACCGAGAATGGCCGGCATGAGCTGCAACGCACCCGCGCCCGAAATAGCCACGAGCACCACGAGGAACTGGAAGGTGGTCACCGAAAGCAGGTACCCGACGACGAGCAGCGCAAGCACGATCACCCGGCCAACGAGGATGTAATGAGCCGGGCTTGCCTTCGGCGAGATGTAGCGTTGATACACGTCTCTCGTCAGAACCGTCATGTTCGCGTGCAGGATCGAATCCAACGTCGACATGGCAGCGGCAGTCGCTCCGGCTAGAATGATCCCCGTCAACCAAGCCGGGGCATTGTTGAACAACATCTCGGGAAAAATACGGTCGGGGATCTCGATGTTCGGCATTGCAAGCGCTCCGCCCAATCCAACCAGCGCCGCCGGCATGTACAGAGTCATCAGGAAAAGTGGGATGGTGGCACCGAGCCACTTGATGGTCCGCGCCGATGCCGCCGTGTTAAAGCGGATCATGATGTGCGGCTGGAAGATGATCCCAAACGACAGCACGACCATCAGGCCGAACCACATTCCCGGCGTGAAGAATCCTTGAGGACCTGGAACGGTCAACAGATCCGGCCGCTCGACGGCCACGCGCCGCCACAGTTGCAGCGGCCCGCCAAAGAGTTTGTACGTCAGCACCAGCGCACCCACCCAGACGGCGACATACATCCACACGCCCTGAACCACGTCGGTCCAATAGACCGCTCGTAGACCCCCGGCCATCAAGTACCCCGCCGCCACCAACAGCAGGATGAGCGTACCCAACTCAAAGGAGATCCGACCGCCTGAAGCAACCGAGAGAATATAGCCGAGCCCCTTCGCCTGGACCTGTATATAAAGGATGGTGAATAGCACCGACACGACGGCAACGACTACACGCACGGCCTCGCTCTCGTAGAAGTCGGCCAGCATGTCGGCGGGCGTCATATACCGAAACCGCTTCCCCAACGCCCATATACGACTGCCGAGGACGTACGTGATGGCACCAACCAGAACGGTCCATGAACCGGCGTCCCAGAAGCCGATTCCGTGGGTGTAGAAGAACCCGCCGGAACCCAGAAAGGCAAAGGCGGAATGGTAGGTCGCCACGACGGTGAGATACAGAACGACAAAGCCGGCCTTACGGCCGTACAGCAAGAAGTCTTCTAGATCGGGAATCAGCTTCCGATTCGCGACCACTCCGATGACAATCGTTACCAGCAGGTATGCGAAGATGAGCCCAGTGGCCACCACCCAGGCTTCCATCTATACGCCGCGCAGCTGCGCCCAGATGAGCACTGCTATTAAGGCGAAGTAAATCACCAGCAGATAGGCATAGAGGAACGGGAGTCCCAACACCCACGGCGCTATCCGATTGGCCAGCACATGGACAAACGGCGGTTGCGTGAGTGCAAACAGTGCAAGGAAGAGGACCACGGCGATCCGCCCGTCCCGGGTGCGCGGCCAGTAGTGGGAGCGGTACTCGGGGTAGTCACCACTCGGATCACGGGGCTTCTGCTCTCGGCTCCTATCGTTCGGCATATCCCAACTCTCATCGGTTCGAGTTCACCTTCTCGTTTCACCCGCCGTGGCGGCCAGCGAAAATAGGCTTCCAGCCGACGTTCTGCTAGAACACCAGCCTAGTGGGACGCCCGATCCAGAGTCCCGGGCTGACGAGCCCGGGCTCGGCACCGGTGCGTCCTTAAGTGTGTTTGACAAAGAGGTTGTTCACTGAGCCATAACAGAGCAAGATGGGGGTGCGAAGTCCACACCAACCGGCATCTGCCAGAGGGCTCAGTGAACACCCATAAGAATGCACGTTTAGCATACGCCGGTCGAGTCCGACTGATTGAGCGTGTGCTCCACAATCGTGAGGAGGTCCGCCGAGTGGCTGTCGGCATCGGGATGAGCCGACGCACCGTGTACAAGTGGCTCGCCCGGTACCGCGCGGAAGGCTACGCGGGGTTGTGTGATCGATCGTCCCGGCCCCACCGATCCCCCCGGCGATTGCCGGAGCGCGCGGTACAGCGGATCGAACGACTGCGCCGGCGCCGCTGGACCAGTCCTCGCATTGCCCACCATCTGCGGCTCCCGATCTCGACGGTGGTCGTGACCGTGCGACGCCTGGGGCTCGCCCGGTTAAGCCGTTTGGAGCCGCGTCCTCCCGTGCGACGATATCAGCGTGAGCGCCCTGGCGAACTGCTACACATCGATGCCAAGAAGCTGGCGCGCATTCTCCCACCGCGCCGGGGGCCAGCGCTGTCCCCACGCGCCCGGGCGGTCCGTGGCCCGCGGAGCGGCGGCGGCTGGGAGTACCTCCACGTTGCGGTGGACGATGCCACGCGCGTCGCGTACGTGGAGCTGCTCCCGGACGAGCGCGGCACGTCGGTGACCCAGTTCTTGGAGCACGCCCTCACCTGGTTTACCGAACATGGGGTCCGCATCGAGCGCGTCATGACCGACAACGCTCTGGCCTATCGGGCCCGCTGCTATCAGGCTCTCCTGCACCGCCATACGATCCGCCACGTCCGCATCCGACCGTACCGTCCCCAGACCAACGGCAAGGCCGAACGCTTCATCTTGACCGCCATCCGGGAATGGGCGTACGCGCGTGCGTATCGTAGCTCGGCACACCGCAGTGGCGCGCTGCCGCGTTTCATGCAGTATTACAACACCGAACGCCCTCACCTCGCGCTGGGCTCGATCCCGCCGCTGAATCGTCTGGCGGCTATGAACAACGTCCGTGTCAACGACACTTAAGGACTTGGAACGGTGGAGCAAGTATCTGAAGGAAAAACCAAGGATCTGAATTAGCCGGCCGCCGCCGCCCTCTACGTGCGAGACGAGTTCAGGGAACCGACTGAAACCTAGGCCTGCGTTCCAACGTCAGTGGGATGTCGCGAATCTAACTAGGGACGACGTCCTTCTCTCAGCCACTCTCAGGCGATACCATGCAACTGCTCCTGCAAGATCTTCGCTACGCGATCCGTACCCTCGTCAAGGCCCCCGTTTTCAGCGCCGTCGCCGTGCTCACTCTCGCCCTCGGTGTCGGGGCGAACAGCGCGATCTTCAGCGTGGTCAACGGCGTGCTCCTCAAGCCGCTGCAGTACCGGGCACCTCACGAGTTGATGTTCCTCACGACCGAGTTCCCAGGGCTCGATTTGCGGGAGTTCTGGTGGTCGGCGCCGGAATATCTCGAGTACCAGGAATGGAATCAATCGTTCAGCAGCACCGGCGCCTACACGACGGGCGAGGTGAGCATCAACCACGGTGAAACGCCGATGCGGGTCGCTGGGGCCTTCACGACCGCCGGATTCTTCGAGACGCTGGGGGTGGAGGCGCGGATGGGCAGAGTCTTCACGCCGGAAGAGGACGGTCCCGGGGTGGATGGCGTGATGATGCTTTCGCACGAGCTGTGGCAACAGGCGTTCGGCTCCGACCCCGGCATCTTGGGTCGGAACCTGGAGGTCAACGGCAGGCAACGGACCGTGATCGGTGTCATGCCGCCGCAGTTCGACATCAGCGACCACAAGGTCGAGGCCTGGATTCCGTTGGCCCTCGATCCGGCAAACCCGGGCGACCGGGGCGGCCATTTTCTCTATGTCGTCGGGCGATTGGAACGCGGCGTCTCTGGTGAGAGGGCCGAAGCCGAACTCGGCACGCTCGTTGCCCAGTGGGCCGAGCGGGTCGGGGGAGGTCACGTCCTGAATCCGGAATCCCATTTCCTCAGCATGAAGCCTCTACAGGAGGAAGTCGTCGGTGAAGTGCGTCCCGCGCTATTTGTGCTGCTCGGGGCGGTGGGATTCGTTTTACTCATCGCCTGCGCGAACGTGGGTAACCTGTTGCTCGCGAGAGCCGAGTCTCGACGGAAAGAGATCGCCGTGCGGACCGCACTGGGCGCGGGACGCGCTCGGCTCATCCGGCAGTTTCTCACGGAGAGCATGGTGCTGTCGATGGTGGGAGGTGTGGTGGGTTTGATCGCCGGCGCGGTGGGCGTCAAGCTCCTGCTCGCTACCAGTCCCGACAGCATCCCACGGCTTAGCGAGGTAGGACTCGACGCGTCTGTGTTGCTGTTCACCTTCCTCGTCTCCATCGTCGCGGGCGTTCTCTTTGGGCTCGCCCCGGTGTTCCACCTCGCGCCGGGCAGCGTTGGCATGGCGTTGCGGGAGGGTGGGCAGCGTGCCACGGCAGGATCGGCCCGTTTGATCCTGCGACGTTCGCTCGTGGTTGCCGAGTTGGCGTTGGCGGTGGTGCTGGTCATGGGCGCCGGCTTGATGTTGCGGAGCTTTGCGTCGCTGCAACAGGTAGAGCTGGGGTTCCGTCCTGACGGATTGCTCACCTTCCGCCTGTTCTTGCCGGCGGAGACGTATCCCGATGGTGCACGCCAGTCGGCTTTCTTCAGCCAGTTGCATGATCGCTTGCTAGCGGTACCCGGCGTCACGAACGTGACGGCGATGAGTGGACTGCCTCCCAGGCGCCGCATGAACGCCAACACGCTGCAGTTCGAAGGAATCGAACGAACGCCGGACAGTCCGCCCCACATCGTCGATTTCTATCAGTACGTCACCGAGCACTACTTCGAGACCATGGATATCCCGCTGGTTGCGGGACGGTTGTTCGAGGCGCAGGACGCCGAGTCCACGCTCCCTGTAGTCCTCGTGAACGAGACGATGGCCAACACGTTCTGGCCGGACGGCGCGATTGGACGAAGGCTGGGAGGCCAGCCGGACTGGATGACCGTCGTCGGCGTCGTCGGCGACGTGAAGCAGAACGGCCTGGAGGCGGAAACGGGAACGGAGATGTACATCTATTATCGGCAGGCAGCCGGCTCCCAGGGGCAGCTGTTCTACGGTGCTCCCCGCAGCATGAACATCGTCGTGCGAACCGCGGTGCCGCCGCTGTCGCTCGCCGGCGCGATGCGCGAGGCCGTGTGGTCCTTCGATGCGTCGCTGCCGTTGGCCAACCTCCAGGAGATGGAAACCGTGCTCTACGAAGCGGTGGCGCGGCCCCGCTTCCTGACGCTGTTGCTCGCCATCTTTGGCGGCGTCGCGCTGGCGCTGGCCGCCGTCGGCACCTACGGCGTCATGTCCTACACCGTCGCCGAGCGCACCCACGAGATGGGTATCCGCATGGCCCTGGGTGCCAAGGCCGGCAGCGTGGTGAAACTCGTGTTGGTTCAGGGCTTGAAGGTGTCGGCCCTCGGCCTGGGACTTGGTTTGGCCGGCGCCTTGGTGCTCACGAAGCTCATGTCGTCGATCCTCTACGGGGTGAGCAACACGGATGTCATGACCTTCGTGTCCGTGCCGGTCCTGTTGGCGTTGGTGTCGGTCGTGGCGTGCTGGATCCCCGCCCGCCGTGCCACGCGCGTCGATCCCATCGAGGTGCTCCGCGCCGAGTAGGGGCGAGGCGGACCCTTGCTGTAGGTGCTTGAGTGTCACTCCGTGACATCACCCGAGTCGCGGCGATGAGGCCGATCGGCGGCCGCGAGCCGATCGCTCGGGTCGGGGGCAGAGAATCAGACGTGGTAACGAACACCCTGCAACACGTCTGACTCTGGATCAGAAGAGTCCAGGTTCGAGCCCTGGCGGGGCAACTAAGAGCGAGCCAACCAGTTAGGTTGGCTCGTTTTTGCGTTTCAGAGGGGCGGTCCCCCGGATTCTTGACCAATCTCATTGGGTTGAAATCTCGGCTCGATTCAGCACTGCGCACCTTGTTCAAGACGCTGGCTACCTGAGCCCGCAGGCTGCATCTTGGTGATGCAGCCACGCGATAGCCGTAGCAATGTGACCGACACCTTCGACCGTCTCAAGATTGCCTTAGCCGACCGCTACACCAGCGAGCGCCAACTCGGCGCCGGCGTCCACTTCAGAGAAACACCCACACGAAGGTGGTGCACCATGATTACGCCAATGCGAGCAACGGTTGTCATGCTATGCCTCGGCCACGCGATCGCGGTCCCCCTGCTTCGCGCGCAGGAGTCAGCGCAATCCGAACGGGAGGCGATGTACGACCGCTACCGGGAGTTCTCCTCCTACGTCAAAGGGGGCTCTGTCGAGCCTCATTGGATGGCCGACGGCTCGAGTTTCTGGTACGCCGAGGGAGCACCAGAAAACACTGTTATCTACAAGGTCGATCCCAAAGCCAACACCAAGACCGAGTTGTTCGACACAGCCCGACTGCGCCAAGCAATTACCCCCCTACTCGACCACGAACCCGCCTACGAGGGTCTCCCCTTTGAGGAATTCACCTTTGTTGATGAGGGCGAGAAAGAAGTCACGTTCAGCGTCGAAAAGAAGGAATTTATTCTCTGGCTCGACACCTACAGGATAAGACGAGCTCCTTCCATATCCGAAGAGGAGAAAAACCGGCTGATCCCAAAGGGCGTTCGAAAGAGTTTTATGGTGAACGGGCCGGACCTGATGGAGGTCCTCTCTCCCGACCGCCGGTGGTTCGCAAGCTTGAAAGACGACAACCTATGGCTGCGCTCGACATACGACGACGGCAGTGTACAGCTCACTACTGATGCCATCGAAGACTACGTTTGGGGAGGCTATTGGGACCCGTGGGCCTGGTGGTCGCCAGATAGTTACCGGCTCGCGGTAAAAAAAACGGATTACCGCTCAATGCCCAAATACGCCATTGTTGACTATCTGTCGCCGAGGGAGGAGGTACGGTGGTCTATCTCAGACAGTGACCCCGAGCCCCCGGCCGAACTCTTCATCGTCGATATCGTCACGAAGCAACTAGTCCGGGTCGACACTGGCACGGAGCCGGATCAGTACTTCTGGGTCCTCGGGTGGCGACCGGACGGCTCCGAGCTGCTTTTCCTCAGGCCTGACCCCTGGACCACGAAGTTGGACCTCATGGCCGCAAATCCCTCGACGGGCTCGACAAGGATTGTTCTCACCGAAAGCCGAACAACGTATGGGCTCTGGCTGCAATGGGAGAGACTTTTTACGCCCCTCGAAGACGGAGCACGCTTCATCTGGAGGTCAGAACGGGATGGTTGGAATCACCTCTACCTGTATGACTTGGACGGCAATCTGATCCGGCGCTTGACAGAAGGGCTCTTCCCTGTGCTGCAAGTTGTGGCCGTGGACGATAAAGCCGGCTGGGTCTACTTCACCGCTCACGGCGACCCGCAGCGGCCCTACGACACCCACCTCTACAGAGTGGATCTAGAAGGGAACCGGCTGGCGCGACTGACCGAAGCCAACGGTCAACACGACATCCAGTTTGCACCGTCGAAGGAATTCTTCTTGGATACCCACTCCAATGTCGACCGGCCACCGGCGGTGGAGTTGAAACGGGCGGATGGCACATTGCTGCAGACGGTCTCAAAAGCCAACATCGACGCCCTGAAGGAGCTGAAGTGGAAGCCGCCGGAGGAGTTCGTCGTCAAAGCCGCCGATGGGGAAACCGATCTCTACGGCGTGCTCTATAAACCATACGATTTTGACCCGAACAAGAAATACCCAGTGATCGACAAAATCTATGGTGGCGCCCAGACGGTTTATGTGCCACGCACCTTCTCCCAAAGGAGGGCTTTTCTGCCACAGGCACGGGCGCAACTGGGATTTATCGTCTTTACCGTGGACGCGCGCGGTACTCCTGAGCGTGGAAGAGAGTTCCAAGAGGTCGTTTACGGAAACCTGGGTCGAAACGAGATCCCTGACCATGTCGCGGCACTCAAACAATTGGCTGAAACGAGACCCTACATGGATCTGAGTCGCGTGGGTATACACGGAAATTCATTCGGAGGCTACTTTGCTATCCGCGCTATGCTACTCGCCCCCAATGTGTACCACGTCGGTGTTGCCAGAGCAGCGTATAACCCGTTTCGACCAGATGATGATGTCTTGATGGGCAGTAAGGAGGCTTTAGACTACGCCTCGAATCTCAATTTTGCGGCGAATCTCAAGGGCAAGCTGCTTCTCATCCACGGCACGAGCGACGCCGACGTGCCCTTCTCCAACGCTATGAAGATGGTGGACGCACTGATCCAGGCAGGCAAACACTTCGACCTACTTGTGCTGCCCGGCGCGGGCCACCGTTATAATACTGGAACGTCGTTATCTGATAGAACGCGCCGCACCTACGTATTCGAAGCCATTCGCCGTTACTTCCAGGAGCACCTGAAACCGGAACTCGGCAGCGAGCCGGGGAGGACGGGCGGCAGGTAGACCACTCGCATCCGTACACGCCCGTCCCCACGTCTACACCAACGCGCCGAGCAAGGGTGTGCGGACACGTCCGGTTGGGCCGTCAACGCCACGGCCTCCCGTTTGAACTCGGCTGAAAACCTTCTCCGCTTTCCCATGACACTCCTCCTGACCCAATATGAGCCTTTTCAGAAGTGTCCGCGAAATCAGGGGAATACCACTTCCGCATTGCAGGTGAGGAGATCGACGGGAGCTTCATGTTGCAGGGTCAGACCTACTTACTCGAAGCCAAATGGCAGAATGACACTGCCGCTGGCCGATCTCCAGGAGATGGAGACCGTGCTCTACGAAGCGGTGGCGCGGCCCCGCTTCCTGACGCTGTTGCTCGCCATCTTTGGCGGCGTCGCGCTGGCGCTGGCCGCCGTGGGCACCTACGGCGTCATGTCCTACACCGTCGCCGAGC
>JADFIT010000094.1 GCA_022566515.1 Gemmatimonadota bacterium | reverse complement strand
ATGCCGAGCCGTAGGGGTGGAAGAATCCACGCGCTGCCTCTCCCTGCCCGGGCTGTGACAGGCCGATCCACCCACTGGCCGGGTCCGTTCTATTCAGACGCCACACCGGGAAGTGTCTCTGTTCCCCCGGTCTCCGACTCTTCGGCTTCTGTCTCGTCATTCCCCGGCCCGATCTGTGGTACGTCGGCAGACACCTCCACGAGCTTCTGTGACTCCGGCCCGCCTTGGGCTTGTAGGGCGTTCAGGTGCAGATTCTCGATATTGTTGATATTGATTGACGTGCGGTGATCGGGCGGTCCAAACGCCGAGCGGTTGATGACGCCAGCCCGCCACCTACGGAAGTCCGCTTGATTCCGAGCCTTCTGAATGCCGGCCGTGCTTTTTTCGTCGGCGTCGTCAAGCAACTCCTGACCTTCCTCTACCATCGCGCCGGCGCCAATGAGCTTCGCTGCCTCGTAGCTGCGTTCGCGGTCGGGGTCCTCTTCAATCCACTTTTGCAGGAGCCACCGGGAGCAGCCGAGTTCGGCGGCGACTTTGCGCAGGGAGCCGCCATCGGCGATCTGTCCGCAAAACCATTCGGTCCCGCCTTGTTCCTCTATCCGCTTGACCATCTCGTGGTATTTAGGCTGTCCTGCCATTTTAGTTTCCTCCTGTCATTAGTCGTTCTCTGTCTCAATAGTCTGTCGCATCGCTTCGCGGGATTCGTCTGTCCCACGGACAACATCCAGCCACCCGGCCATCGTCGGGTTAGTGACTTCGACCACTTCGTCGGTCGGTTGCCATTCCTGTACTTCTAAGGTAGTCGGCAGCGGTTTGGTAACGCGCACCTTGTACTGTGCTAGAATCCCCGAGACCTCTAGCCGCTCCACGATCTCTGATGGGGCGAGGTCAAGAAGATCCCCGGATACCAGACGGGCTCCAACTATCGCACAGGCCTCTTCGACAAAATCCCTGACGGGGTGAACAGCGGTGTCGGGAACCAGCGACTTGATAAACTCTCTGATGGCAGAGACCCACGGGTATACCGAATCAGCCGGGGCTCGCTCCCACTCCCGCGCTCGTATCCGGCAGGCTCCGTCCACTGAGATCATCTCAACACGAATCTCGTGAGAGCTATCGAGCGGGATCGGCTCCAAGGTCTCGAGGACGCGAACGATCGGGAGCGGTTGCATCAGGACCCGGCCTCTGTGACCGCAACACACGCGTCCATCCCCACATCGTTCACCGACCCTGGCCTCGATCCACAGCGAGACCTATGTTTGCTATCCCTATTTTCAAAACCTGTGGGGGCGCTATGCCTGAGATCAGGACCGGGGACGATTTCAAAGATGTGTTTCCAGGGCTCGGGATTCTTCCGAGCCACGCATTGGCGGCGGTTCGACAACCCGCCACCCAGCAGCTCATCGCGATCGACGATGCAGCGATCATGGGTCTCTACCTCGCGCAGGATACACACGTTCACAGCGCCTTCATGCTCTCCATCGTTAGCATACCAAGTAGCCATCTAACCGCCGGGTTCCGATTCTATGACGACATACACCCAGACCCGACTGCCGTGGAGTTGATCGAGATCCTCAAACTCATCGTCGATCGGTTCGGCGTTGAGTTCGCGCTCTTCGGACGTCGGACCAAGTTTCTTTTGCGCGATAGGATTTCCTTGAGGAAGAAACCCAGCGGTGTCGGTTTTACTGCGCCCAAGGGTTTCATAGGAACGGCTCAAATGTTCTTCAGGATCGACGAGACCAACAACAGGGAGTTCCCGTTCGCAGCTACGTGTGCACTTTGTTTCATGATCGATACAGACAAGTACGGTGCCTACCTGCAGGGCCACTGAATCACGGCCCCAGAGTAGTTGGATTAGGGTCCATTCCCCGACGGACAGTGGGACACCAACCCTCATGCAGCCCCCTGTGTCGTGGGACATATCGTGGGACTTTGCTGCGCTTCGGTGCGGGAATGGGCGCCCTGGTGCCGCTGTTTACCTATGGTGCGGGGCATATAGCGTGACTCTTAATCAGTAGGTTCGGGGTTCGACTCCCCGGCGGGGTATTGCGTAACCCATTGGAGAGCCTGACGCTGGCCTTGTGCCAACGTTTTAGGTTGCCGCGAGTGGGGTAAGTAGTGGGGTAAGTTCGCGTACCTCACTACGCCGTCGGGAGCTGCAGTGGAGTCCGCCGGAGGAGTTTGTGGTCAAGGCCGCCGACGGGAAGACAGACCTTTGGGGCGTCCTCTACAAGCCCTACGACTTTGACCCAAACAACAAGTACCCTGTGGTCGAACGCACCTACCCAGGCCCGACGAGCACTACGGTGCGGCGCGGCTTCTACCCAGACGCATTCGGGTCAGCTTTGGCTCAGTTGGCCTTTATCACGTTCCGGGTAGACGGACGGGGAACCACGGAGCGAGGAAAGGCCTTCCATGATGTGATTTACTGGGACCGTGGGCACCAAGAGATCCCTGACCACGCGGCGACGGTAAAGCAGTTGGCTGAGAACCGTCCCTACATGGACCTGAACCGAGTGGGGATCCACGGGTTCTCGATGGGTGGGTATACGGCCATCCGCGCCCTCCTCGTAGCCCCCGAGGTCTATCACGTCGGTGTGGCCTCTGCCCCGGTTGTGGACTTATCCGAGCAGCAGTGGCACGAGTGGTATATGGGCCTGCCGCAAGAGAATGCGGAAGGGTATGCGTACGCCTCGAATCTCCGCTTGGCCGGGAACCTCGAAGGCAAACTGCTCCTCATCCACGGCACCAGCGACACGGGTGTACCGTTCTCGGCCACCATGAAGATGGTGGAAGCGCTGATTCAAGCGGGCAAACCCTACGACTTGATCGTTCTGCCCGAGGAAGGCCAGTACGCGGAGGCCGAGGAGGAACAGAACTTGTCGGAGACGCTCGCGGGAGGGGTGCGTACTCCATGGGATTGGCTGCAATACGTGCGGTTCTTCGCGGGCACCAACCGTCCGGAGGAGGCGACCGCGGCCTTCCGTCAACTGGAAGAAGTCGCGGCGCAGAAAGATCCACCGTGGTTTTCGACGATGGCAATCGGCCAATTGGCCACGGGGAACCCGGACTCAGCGTTGGCGTTGTTGGAGCGCGCCGTCGACGTTCGTGACCGTTCGGTCCTCGGCGAGTTGACGTACAACCCCCTTCTGTATGGGTTGCACGACGACCCACGGTTCCAGGCACTTCGCGAACGCGTCGGGTTGCCGGCGGTGAACCAATGATCGGCTGCAATCACGGAGTCGCGGGAGCCCGGCCACTCAGGCCGGGACTCCTTGCGTAACACCCCAACCGTCTGAATCTTAGGCCCCAATGACTGACACCATCGACCGCTTGAAGACTGCCCTCGCCGACCGCTACGCGATCGATGGGGAACTCGGTGCCGGCTAGTGAGGCATTGATGAGCACCTTCACCATCGGGCAAACGGTTCGTCATCGGAAGTTTGACTACCGAGGGGTGATCATCGGAGTGGACGAAACCTTTCAAGGGTCGGACGAGTGGTACGAAGCAGTCGCTCGGTCCCGTCCACCCAAAGACAAGCCTTGGTATCACGTCCTCGTCCATGGGGCATCGCACCGAACGTACGTGGCTGAACGGCATCTAGAACCGGACGTCAAGGGGAAGCCCATTAACCACCCTGAGGTGAACGATTTCTTTGATCAGTTTCGAGGGGGCGTCTATAGCAACTCGCTCTGGAATTGAATTGAACCGTCAGCTGCAGTGGCAATGCAAATAAGGCGTGACGCGTGGAGCGCTGATGGCTAGAGCATTCTTGGGTTGCCCCTCGGAGCGGCCTTTTCGTCGAAGGTACCCGAAAAGGGCCCTAAACCTCGCGCGATCGTACTCGAGGTCGCATTGCGGTGCTCTGGCTCCGGTACCTGGCGCTCGCTGTTATGGCCGCTGGGCGCTGTGATGGAAGGATTCCTCGGCTACCGGGTGACCGCCGTCACGGTGTGGTCGGACGGCTACCAGTACTCTACGACTGGCTTATGTCGCGGTCATCGTGACGGTCCTCGTTCAGCTTCTTTGGCGCTCGAGGCCCGCACGATCCAGAATGACGGTATCACGTGGTGCGGTACTCGCTCCCCGCTCGCCGAGCTGCGGGCGAATAACGCTGGCTCCTCCGTTGGCAAACGACTATGTTGAGACAGGCGGGTGAGAACGCGCCACGCAGCCATTTCCCTTTGCGCTCAGAGTCCATAGAGGCATGTACGTATGTCGGTATTTACGCTCAACCATGTGCGTTACCGACGAAGCCCAATTTTAGGGACGGGCGGATACACCAGGATGATTTGCCCTCCGAGCGCTACTCCGACAGCCAATGGGGCGCTGACGTCGACTGCTCCCCCCAGTCACAAGTCCCCGTCTCGCCTATGGCTGACCTCCAGGAAATCGACAGGCTCGTCCACCTCTGCCGCGAGAATCCAACGCTGTCTCATCGACCTGGCCGAATACGATCAAGCGGCCGAGACGTTGGAGCGGGTACTGGAGTTGGACGGCGAGAACATCATCGCGCTACAGACTGTGACTTGGATGGCTGACCACCGAAATGACATCGTCGACCCGAGGCGCGGGCGACTCCTGGAAATGCACCCCACCAATGCGGAAGCCCGACTCGTCCAGCAGGGCTTGGATGAATTCCAGGAGGCGCCAGCGAAGAGGCGCAGGATGAGGAGCGGCGAATGAAGGGCAAGAAGACGACCGCCAAGATTGGCACGACAAAGGCGGCGGTGAAAAAGCGCAAGAAGACGGCGGTGAAGACTAGCAAGGCGAAGGCGATGAAGAGGGGCAAGAAAACGACCGCGAAGACTAGCAGGACGAAGGCGAGGAAAAAGGGCAAGAGGAAGGCGGAACCACAGTCTTCCGGCATGGTCAGCGAGGGGCTGGTCTCCAAGATCCTGGATCGCGAGCAAGACCAGCGCCGCATGCTCTGGCAGATGGCCGAGGAGATGTCGCGTCTCGGCGGGGCCATTCAGCACCAGCACCATATCCTCACGGACCTCGTTCAGCACATTCTCCAACACCCGGACCGCCAGCTTCCCTCGGGAGCGCCCCCAGACGAGCCGCTCCGGGTGGCCAGTCCGGCTGCGCCCTCGTTTGCGAGCGCCGAGTCCGTCCCGCCGAATGAGAGCGCAGCGATGGAAGCGGATGCTGATGCCGCGCTCGTCTCGCAGGAAGAGCTGCAGCTCGACGATGCCCTGGTGCAAGAGGAGGAACTCGTCGGCCGTCTCCGCCGCCCCGAGGCCGAAGATAAGAGCGCAGCGACGGAAGCGGACGCCGACTCCGCGCTCGTCTCGCAGGAAGAGCTGCAGCAGTTCCAAGACGTCCTGGTGCAGGAGCAGGAACTCGTCGACCGCCTCCACCGCCCCGAGGCCGAAGATAAGAGTGCAGCGACGGAAGCGGATGCTGATGCCGTGCTCGTCTCGCAGGAAGAGCTGCAACAGCTTCAAGACGCCCTGGTGCAGGACCAGGATCTCATCGACCGCCTACGCCGCCACAAGGCCGAAGATAAGAGTGCAGCGATGGAAGCGGACGCTGATGCCACGCTCGTCCCGCAGGATGAGCTGCTGCAGCTCCGGGATGCGCTGGAACAGGAGCAGGCTCTCGTCGAACGCCTACGCCGCTCCAAGCTCGACCTCGAGCGCCGGGCCGTGGCGGCCGAAGCGGAACTGGACGAGGCGTCGCCGGCCAAGCGGAAGAGCCTCTGGGCCCGACTGCTCGGTCGCGACGGAGACACATAGCTAGGACAGCTCGTACCCTACCGTGGTGCGCGGGCGGCGCGCGGCGCGATGGTACGCGGTCAGCTCGCTGCCTAGGTGCGCCCTCTCGCGCCCGGCGCTCTTCTGGTTCATCTTCTCCCTGGCACGGGAGAATCCACGTCGTGATGAGCTGTTTGAGGAATTGAAAGCCAAGGAGGTACGAGTCATGAGGTTCCCAATGTTTGCGGCGCTCGTTTCGGTCGCGTTGGTTTCAGCCGTCTCCGCCGACCTGTCGGCGCAGGACATACGACGTTACACCAACCCACGGTCCGCAGCCGACTCGACCGCCCTGCCGTTTAGCGGCGCGGTGCTGGTAGGCAACACGCTGTATCTGTCCGGAACCATCGGGCTCGACGAAAACCAGCAAGTACCCTCTACCCCCGAGGCCGAGGCCAGACTCGTGCTGAATAGCATGCAGAGCACCCTCGAAGCTGCGGGCATGACGATGGACGACCTCGTGTCGGTGCAGGTGTTTTGCTCGGACGTTGCATACTACGCTGCGTTCAATGCGGTTTACCGCACCTATTTCACGAGGGAGTTTCCAGCGAGGGCCTTCGTCGGTGCCGGCACGCTACTTTTTGACGCCCGGTTCGAGGTGCAGGGCATTGCCGTGAAGCGGTGAGCCGGGCTAGTGTGTGAAAGGCTGAGCCGTTTCATGGAAGACCGCATCGTGCCCATCCTCGCGACAGCTCCCGTGTTGGCGAGGGACGGCAAGTCCATCGGCCGCTCACGCGACGGTCGAGACATTCGCGCATTTCGATTTGGCACAGGGACCACCCGTGTGAGCCTGATCGGTGGCTGCCACGCCGACGAGCCCGTCGGGCCGAGATTGCTGCGGCATCTCTGCGCATACCTGTCCGCGTTGCCGCCTAATGATCCGTTAATCGAACGATACGACTGGTGGATCGTACCTCATGTGAATCCCGACGGCGAGGCCGTCAACCGTGCGTGGTACGACGGCGACGACGTGATATACGATTTTGGACGTTACAGTTGGCACGTCGTGAGAGAATTACCAGGCGACGACATCGAGTTTGGTTTCCCCAGGGGAGTGGACGACCACGATGGTCGCCCCGCTCCCCGAGCCGTGTACGATTGGTGGCGCACCTCGACCGACCCATTCGCCCTGCACGCCTCGCTTCACAGCACTGGATTTGCCGCTGGTCCATGGTTTCTCATCGAGGAGGCGTGGAAAGATCGTTGTGAACGGCTAAAGGAGCGTTGTGCGGACCGAGTGGCCGAGATGGGGTATGTGTTGCACGACGTCGAGCGCAACGGAGAGAAAGGATTCGTACGACTGGGACGTGGTTTCACCACGCGACCCGACTCGCGGTACATGCGCAAGCATTTCCTGGAACTGGGCGACGAGGAGACTGCATCCCGGTTTCGGCCAAGCTCCATGGAGACCGTCAGATCGTTGGGCGGAGATCCGTTGACGTTGGTTTCGGAGATGCCGCTGTTCATCACTCCGGGAGTGGGGGAAGAATTGGGGCCTCCCGATCCCGTGTTGGAGTTGTGGAAGGAGCGAAGGGTTCGTTGGGGTGCGGCAGCGCAATCAGAGGAGACGGCCGCCGCTGTTGCGCGTGAGGCACAAGAGGCCGGGCTTAGGGCAATGCCGGTGAGGGATCAGATGATCTTGCAGTGGACATTCATTGTTGCGGGATTGGAGCAGGTGATGATTCCTTGACGCCAGCAGATCCGACTTGCGGGTATTCCTTAAATAGTCAGGGATAGCAGAAAGCAAATTCCCATCCTGACCGTAGGCCTCCGGGGATCGTAATTCAGATCACAATGTGGCTTGGGTCACTGACAACGCGGTCAAGAGGCGAAAGCTTCGAGTCTTCACTTTGCGCGAAGCGCATGTATCAGGAGGTCGATTCATGAAGACTCGAGTGATCGCAGCACTGGCTCTGGCCCTGGCCATCGCCCTTCCCGTGCAGAGCCACGCTCAGTGGTCTCTCAACACGCACGGGGGTTATGACCTCGACGCTGAGGAGTTTCTCATTGGCGCGAGCGTGGAATTCTCCATTCCAGGTGCCGCCATTTCCGGCGTGCCTCTGACCTTTGTACCCGGGTTCGATTATTACCCGGGTCTCAACGGAGCGAGCTTCTTCGTCATGGACTTCGATGCTCACTATCCGCTCAAGGCGAAGGGCATGACTCCGTATATCGGAGGCGGTATGTACGTCAGCCACGTGTCCGTCGACCTCCCTACGTTGGGCCGTGTCAGTGACACGAATTTTGGACTCAACCTCAAGGGCGGTGCCACGTTCGGTACGTCGAGCAAGGTGCGTCCCTTTGGCGAGGCACGCCTACGCGTCGGGAACGGATCCACCCTCATCCTCAAAGGTGGCTTGTCTATCCAACTGGGTAGCTGACCTACCCCGATCCCACAATGTGACCGGTTCGTGGCCACACGCTGCACAGCGGGTGGCGGAGCCCCAAACTCAGCGGACCTCGCGCCATAGGCACCGAGGTCGCATCTTACCCGGCGATGACGGAACCTTTGAATGAGTCAAAGCCGCCCTCGCCGACCGCTACGCCATCGAGCACGAAATCGGCGCTGGCGGCATGGGATGAGTATTGAATATCGAATATCCAACAGGGAATATCGAACTGCCCACCACCACTTCAATATTCCTTGTTCAATATTCAATATTCGATATTCAACTAGCCTTGCAATCCTCATTCGGGAGACACCATGACGTTCCAGCAACTACGATCAACTGTGCTCGCCGGCGCATTGTTCCTGGTAGGGTGCGGCGCTCCGGGTCCACGGCTCGTGGTGGTGCTTTCTGTAGATCAGATGCGGGCTGACTACCTCGACCGGTTCGGCCCACAGTTCACGGGCGGCTTTCGCTGGCTAATCGATCGAGGGGCCGTCTTCAGCGATGCGCATCAGGACCATGCGATAACGTCGACGGCTCCGGGGCATGCCACCATCGCCACCGGTGTATTCCCGTCGCGGCATGGCATCGTTGCAAACAGCTTCTTCGTTCGCGACGCTGGGCGCTCGACGTATTCTGTTGCCGACAGTACACGGGAGATCCTCGGCTTTCCCGGTGATCCGGGGCGATCACCGGCGAACCTCCTGCGACCGGGACTGGGCGACTGGCTCAAGGCGCAGTCCCGGGACAGCAAGGTCTTCGCGGTTGCCATTAAGGATCGCTCGGCGATCCTCATGGGTGGCCAGCATCCGGACGGCGCGTACTGGTACCATAACCGGACGGGTTCCTATGTCACTTCGTCGTACTACGCAACGTCCTATCCTCAATGGGTCGCCGAGTTCAACGAGAGCGGTCGCGCTGCCCGGTACTATGGCCGGGAGTGGACGCGGCTGTTGCCGGAGGATCAGTACGGCGCCTCACGTGAAGACGCGTTTGCCGCGGAGGGTGACGGTGAACACACGACCTTCCCCCACCGCCTTGCGGGGCCCAGCGGCACACCGGACGCGCGTTTCTTCGGGTCGCTGACGGGCACGCCCTTTGGGGACGAGCTGACGTTGGCGTTCGCCCGAGAACTGATGGTCCACGAGGAGCTGGGTCGTGACGATGTTCCGGATATTCTGTTCCTGGGATTGTCCGCCGCGGACATTATCGGACACCCGTATGGGCCTTTCAGCCAGGAGGTGCAGGATTATTATCTGCGCGTCGACGTGATGCTGATGAATTTCTTCGACTTTCTGAACCAGCAAGTGGGCGTAGACGCGTATGTCGTGGTGCTGACTGCCGATCACGGAGTGCTCCCGATGCCCGAAGAATTGGCACGACGAGGGACCGAGGCCGCTCGCGTATCAACAGCCGGCTTGCGCGGTGTGGTTCAGGCCGCGGTTCGCGAAGCAGTGGAGCACGGCATAGTCGACCAGGCGCCGGCGATCCGGTTCGGATCCGGCGTCATGTTCGACTTCGGCGATCAGGAGCCTTCGACGGAGAGTGTAGCTCAACTCCGGAAGCATGTGGCCGAACGAATGCTCGGGCACGACGCGATCGCCGTGGCATACACCTTCGACGAGGTCCAGTCCGGATCCCTACATGGAGTTGTGTTCGAACGGTACCAACGGAGTTTTTATCCGAATCGGGTGGGAGACGTGATGTTCAACGGTCCGGAGAACCATCTCTTGACAAGAAGCAGGACGGGAACGAGTCACGGATCACCGTATCGCTACGACTCACACGTTCCACTCGTCTTCGCCGGGAAGGACATCGCTCCGGGGCGCCACGACGAGCCGGCCCGGACCGTCGATCTCTCTGCCACGGTGGCGGCAATCTTGAGAATTGATCCTCCAGACGACATTGACGGCCGAGTGCTGCCGGTTGTCAGCGGCCGGTAACCAGTGGTTACACTGGCAATGACAACCGTAGCGCTCGGCGAGCGCCGCGGTGAAGCGGGAGAGGACATCATTCATTTACGAAGGACGGACGAACGGTCTAAGTTCGGGTTCTTTACGACGGTTCAAGCCGCCGCTCGGCGCAAGCCCGGGCTCGGCCCCTTCGGGAAGTGTCCTGAAGGACATGACGTGTATCACGTGATAAGCGAAAAGCCGGCAACAGAGAAATGCCTATCCAGAGTTAGGGCGTGTGTGATTCCTTCGGTGCTCATGACTTCGAAACTCACCGCGTCGGTCAGACTGAATTGGTGATCGCCGTATGGTCGGATCCAACGGTCGATGGCCGCGCGCTCCACAGGACGCGTGACGAATCGGATCTCATGGGTCGGTTCGCGATAGAGTTGGTCGAGAAAACGGACGCCGATCTCGATACCGATCCGGCGAGAGAGCAGCGCATGCATTTCCGCCACGACGAGATTTGTGGTAAGGAATCGTTGAGCCTCGACAATGAGCGCGCGGTACCGCCGGGAAAGATTTGCATGCTCTGCCGATTGGCTATCTAATGCGGCAAACCAACCCGATGTGTCGAGAAAAATTCCCTGTTTCACGTGGCGTCGTGCCGATCGAGATAGGCCTCGGCAAGATGCTCGTCGTGACGCTCACCAAGATCGGCGGGGAGATCTTTCCCGGCGACGCTATCTAAGAAGGAAAGCATGGGGCCGGCTTCCGACGCCTCATGTGCCATGAAACTTCTGAGACCCCGCCGAAGTATTTCGGCCCGTGAGTAACCCGTGTCTCGGGCGGCCTGGTCGAGCAGTGCCCGCTCGTCCGCAGTGAGATAGACCTGGATCGGCTCACGGACCTTTCGCGGCCCCTTAGGGGGTTTTTTCTTCATATAATTAATCTATATAACATCAGTACATTTTCAATAGTGAATTTGCCACTATGCCCAGATGCGCGGTATCGTCAGCCCGACTCATCTCGAATGAATGCAATGTGTTGAACACGGCCGGCATCCACCTCGAATCCGGTGACTCGACCGTTCTCCCGCGTGAACCGAAACGTCCACCGTCCGAGAACCAAGACGTCCTCCTCTGAGCTGCGCAGCTCTCCATCGATCCCCTGCCCAACTCGGAGGCGGAGGGCTTCTCCGTTCCGGGACAGCGTGTACTCGACATCGAGTTCGGGGCTGTAGTAGTTCCCGACGTAGTCGTCCACGTTCGTCACGGGACCCGGGTCGGGAGTCGGCGTCGTGGCGGAGTCCGACCGGTTCTGGGCAGCCGGGCGCGCTCCGAGATGATCGGCCAGCACGGCATCGGCGACGCGGCGGGCCAACCGACCGGGGCTTGCGTCCGAGCGGTTGCAGATCGTCATGATCGAGGTGTCCTGATCCGGGAAGCGGGTGATGTCCGCCCGGAAGCCCACGAAGGCCCCGCCGTGCCCTACGGTCCGGAGTCCGCGGTATTGCCCATGCGTCTGACCGAAGGCGTATCGAATGGTGTCACCGGTGTTGAGTATGCCACGGGTCTCGAGCATCGGAGTGAGCCCGTCGTCCAGGTTGTCGTAGCTGAGGGCGTTGACCCAGTGGACGAGATCCTCGATCGATGTGAACACGCCGCCGTCACCGACCATGTCGAGCGTCGTGACCGAGATCCTGTAGCCGTCACCCTCGGGCGCGTAGCCCGTTGCACGATTCCGGACGATGTGGTTGTGGTCATCGTGGAAGTGCGAGTGCGTCATCCGCAGCGGCCCGAAGATCTTCTCCTGCGCGTACTCGCGCAGCGACGTGCCGGTGGCCTCACGGATGACCTGGCCGAGGAGGAAGTAACCCGAGTTCGAGTACAGGTACTCGGCTCCCGGCGTGAAGTTGAGCTGCCGCTGACGCGAGATCACGTCACGGACCTGTGCGTCGGTGTAGAAATCGTCGTCGCGGAGGCCCTTGAGGGTCATCAGGACCAGGTAGTCGCGGAGTCCGCTGGTGTGATGCACCATGTGCCGGATCGTCGGGTCCGACGGGTAGGTCGGCAGGGTGGGGATCCACTTCTTGACCGGGTCGTCGAGCGAGAGGGCCCCTTCCCTCGCGGCGACGGCGATCGCCGCAGCGGTGAACTGCTTTGCGACCGAGCCGGTCCGGAAGACCGTCTGAGGCGTGATTGCAATCCCGTGGTCGAGGTTCGCCATCCCATAACCCCGTGCGTAGACGAGGTCGCCGCCCTGCACGACTCCGAGAGCACAGCCGGGTGTGTCCGCATGGTCGTACGCAGCGAAGACATCGTCCACGGCATCCCAGTCCTGCGACCCGAAACCCGGGCCCGAATTCGGGCGGGAATAGGGCGCGCTCGCGGCGAGAGGGATGCAGCCGAGGGC
>JADFIT010000236.1 GCA_022566515.1 Gemmatimonadota bacterium | reverse complement strand
GCCCGTACAGCGACGGCACCGCCGCATGCGGCATCTTGAAAACATCGCTGCCGTGTCGTGAAGGACGTTCACTGCCTCTTCTGCGTACTCTTAGTCATATGCATGCCATCCCTAGAGGAGCCCTCATGCACATCAGCCGCTGCCTGACCATCGCCGTCACCCTGATCCTTCCGACCACACACGCCGCCGCCCAGACCTTCCCGACCCAAGACTCCGTCATCCGGAGGATGTGGGACGTGGGCATCGTGAACTCCCAGACCGAACAACTGGCGCACGTGCTCATGGACCGCATCGGTCCTCGGCTCGCCGGGACGCCGGGTCTGGCCGCGGCGCAGGATTGGCTGGTGGAGCTGTACGAGAGTTGGGGCGTGACCGCGCGAAAGGAACAGTACGGCACGTGGAATGGCTGGCGTGCAGGGATGCTACACGTCGACATGACCGCGCCGCGGGTGCAAACACTCGAGGCCGAGTTGCTGGCGTGGAGCCCGGCGAGTAACGGCATGGTGGAGGGCGAGGTGGTGATGCCGCCGGCGGGTCTCACCGAGCAAACTGCGCGTGAATGGTTGGAGACCGTTCGTGGCAAATTCGTGTTGATGAGCGCGCCGCAACAGATGTGCCGGGCGCCCCAGGAGTTGCAGCGGTATGCCCGGCCGGAGACTGTCATGCGGCTGGACTCGCTCGGCAGGGCAACGTCACAGGAGTGGCAAGCACGCCTCCAATCCCTCACACCAGGATTCCAGGCCGTTCAAGACACGGTCGATCAGGCGGGGGCACTCGGCCTGCTGTCGTCACGCTGGTCCGGCGGCTGGGGCGTAAACAAGATCTTCAGCACGAGTGCGGAGAGCGCGGTGGGTATCGATCTGTCGTGCGAGGACTACGGCTTATTGTATCGGCTCGTGGCCGGAGGTGAAACGCCAACGCTCAGGGTTCATGCCCAGGCCGAGGATCTGGGTGAGGTGCCGCAGTTCAACGTGATCGCCGAGCTGCGCGGCAACGAGTTGCCTGACGAGTACGTCTTGCTGGGTGCACACCTCGATTCGTGGCACGGCGCAACCGGCGCAACCGACAACGGCACCGGCACGATCACGATGCTCGAGGCCATGCGCATCTTGAAGGAGACGTATCCGCAACCGCGGCGTACGATTCTCATCGGCCACTGGGGTGCGGAAGAGATGGGGCTCATTGGCTCGGGGTCGTTCCGTGAAGACCACCCAGAGGTGATAGAAGGACTGCAACTCATGTTCAATCAGGACAATGGCACATGGCGATTCGAGATCATCGAGGGGCAGGGATTCTTGAACGCTGGTGACCACTTCCGCCGCTGGATGTCCGTCGTTCCCACCGAGATCGCTGAACACATCACGCTGGACTTCCCCGGCCCCCAGGCCAACCGTGGCAGCGACCACATCTCGTTTTTGTGCGGGAGTGCCGGCGTTTCGATTGCAGTCACCGTACGACGAGTATCGCCAATACACCTGGCACACCAACCGCGACACGTACGACAAGATCGTGTTCGACGACTTGAAGGAAAACGCCACGCTCGCGGCGATGCTGGCCTACATGGCGTCGGAAGATCCCGAACGTATGAGCCGCGAAAGAGCGACACTGCCGATCAGCCAGCGCACCGGGGAGCCACTCGAGTGGGTGGAATGCCGGTCGCCGAGACGAACGTCGGGTCGCTGATGCGATTGCAAATCTGCTATCGCCGATCTGCATTTTGAAATCGCCCCTCCTGCTCCCTGCTCCCTGCTAAAGGCCCGTCGCGCTGCGCCGTACCCTCTACATACCGCTTTCGTCGGCCGTCGGCCCGTACATCGCGGGCACCGCCACATCGTTGAGCCGGAGGTAGACACCGAGTTGTGCGCGATGATGGATCATGTGGTTCATGATCATGGTGCGAAACACGGCGACTCGCGGCATCTTGAACACTTCGTTCCCACCCATGAGCAGCGTCCAGGGTGCCAGTAAGAGTTCGTCGCTCGCGCCCTCCATGGCCGCACGCGCCGCTGCAACATTCTTGTCGAACATTGCCAACGCGCTTTCCAAGGAGCCGGCGGGATCGACCCGTGGAGGATCTTCACCCGGCGGCGCCATGTCGAAGCTGTCCTGCTCGATCATCAACATCGTCCAACTGAGGAGGTTCGCCAAGTGCGTGGTGATCTCCCTCAACGACATCGACTTGTCGTGCGGTTTCCAATCGAGCTTGTCTTCGGGGACCCGCTCGATGCATTTTCGAGTATTCGCCATCTCGTGATCGAATTCCGGCAACAACGTCGCTGCGAGACCCATGTGTGCTCCTCTTGATTGCAGATTGGTTCGAATGTAGCGGTGAGCCCGTAATCTGCAACACACCTTTGAGACCAACTAGCGTGCCGTTTACGAGTCTCTGATCAATAGAATACGTCAAGTCGAACGACTCAGACGCGGCGAGTTGCTTGCAGCTCACGTAATCTCGCGAGGAAAGCAAGGCGCTACTCTAGCTATTAGCTTGATAGCAGTAGCTAAACACTCGCAACTCTTACCTCACAACTGAACTATGGCCAAAGCACTAGGAGTAGGCGGCATCTTCTTCAAGTGTCAGGATCCCCATAAGCTCGCCGACTGGTACGACAAATGGCTCGGCGTCCCGATGGAGCCCAATCATACCGGTTGTTTCAGGCCCGAGACGCTGCCGGTTGGCGCCATCACCGCCTGGGGGCCGTTCAAGAGCACGACGAAATACTTCGATCCGTCGACCAAGGACTTCATGTTCAACTTGATTGTCGACGATTTGGAGGGTGCGTTGGCTCAGGTCGTAGAGGGTGGGGCAGAGGTTGTGGGCGAGATCGAGGAGGGCGAGTACGGCCGGTTCGGATGGTTCATGGATCCTGAGGGCAACAAGGTGGAGTTATGGGTGCCGCCGCCGGATGCTGCTCCGAACCCATGAGGCGCCCCCGGGAGCGGATCTCACCCTCCGCCTGGGGCAGCACACCGACCACTTCCAGCGGAACACGATAGCGGGTCATGAGGATCGAGCTACACCGTGGCCATACCACCGGCGCCGAGTTCTTCTTTGATCTCGTATTTGTCGGCGAGGGCGGCGGTGAGGCGGGAGAGGATATCGGTCATGGGCTGGTTGAATATTGAATATTGAATATTGAACAAGGAATAGTG
>JADFIT010000093.1 GCA_022566515.1 Gemmatimonadota bacterium | reverse complement strand
GATGCAAGTGTGATGGAAGTGCGCATTAGTTTCTCCGTGTGGCGTTAAAGTTTCCGGTCCATCCGTCCTTACCGTCCTTCCGTCCTTCCGTCCTTTCCGTCCTTTCCGTCCTTCCGTCCTTTCCGTCCTTCCGTCCTTCCGTCCTTCGTGCCTGGAAGATTCAGCAATCCGGGGAAGATGCAAGCGCCTCGGGACTCTGGCAATGAGTGGTCTCGTTCGATAGGTTTACAATCATACAATCGCGCGGGAGGTGATGCCATGACTACTAAGCGTTTGCCCCAACTCGTTTGCCTCGTCTTTGTGGTCTTCGTTTTTGCCTGGTCTTCATCTGGAGACGCCGCGACTCCGGATGCTGTGGCCGCGGTCGAGGAGGCCGACAGCATTATGGGCAGCTGGGTGCTCAATATGGAGGAGAGCGACGATCCACGTGAGGCGATGCAGAATGACCAGGAGCGACGTGCTTCCGGAGAGAGGAGGCCAATCGGCAATTCGAGGGGCGCACGCACCGGACGGCGTCCGTCGGGTATGTCGACTACCGGCGAGCAGCGGCAACTAATCCAGCTTTCCATCCGGAACGCGATGAGAAGCCCCTTGCGGCTCTACATCAGCCGAACCGATTCCACAGTAACCATTCAGACGCCTCAGGGCAGCCGGATTCTGTATACGGACAACCGAGAGGTGACTGTACCGATCGGTTTCGATCTCGACTCGACGGTCAAGTGCAAGTGGGATAAGAACAAGCTCGTCATCGAGTCGCAGACCGACGCGGGGGTGAAGACCAAGTACACGTATGAGCGAGATGATAACCAGCTCAAGGTCCAGGTTCGCATCGACGTTCGGCGTCCCAGGCAGGTGATCCGGTTCGAACTCGTGTACGATGCCTTGTGAAAAGTCAGGTCTCGACGTTGTCGATGAGCCGCACATCGTCAATCACGACCGCGGCGAGGCGCCTCCCGGACCAGTCTTCGACGTAGTCGACTTCGATGCCCCGTTCTTCTAGCTGCGACCGAACGGCTTCCGTCGACTCTCCCTGCCTCAGGATTCTGGCGAACTGTGCTGCCAGATCCCTGCCTTCGGCAGTCAGCAACGCGTTCCTCGAACTCAGCGCCACGCCGTCGGCGCCCCGAACTATAGGACACCGCCGTATCTCCACGTCCATGAAGAAGGCACGGACCATCTCTTCTATCAGGTAGTACTGCTGGTAATCCTTCTCGCCGAAATAGGCGCGATGCGGATGAATGATGTTAAACAGGCGCATCACGATGGTGAGCACGCCGTCGAAGTGTCCGAGCCGGTGGGTCCCGCAGAGGCGCTTGCTCACGTCGCCTTCCAACAGCCGGTATCGGTAGTCGTCGGGGTACACGGTGTCTCTGTCGGGCACGAACGCATAATCCACGCCGAGTCGCTCGAGAGCCTGGATGTCGGCATCTAGGGTGCGGGGGTAATCCTTTAGGTCTGTGGCGTCGTTGAATTGGGTTGGATTGACGAAGATGCTGACGACGGTTTTGGCGTTTTCCTCGAGGCTGCGCTCCACCAGCGATGTGTGCCCGGCGTGCAGCGCACCCATGGTGGGAACCAATCCCAATGACTCGCCGGTCTCATCGAACTCCGCTCGAATCTGCTTCCAGTCTGCAACCGATGTGACCGTCCGCGTCACTGGTAGCTCTCGGCGTCGGTGGGGAATGTCCCGCTCTTGACGTCCCGGTCGAATGCGTCGACGGCCCGCTGCACCAGGTCGAACCCGTCTTCGAAGGCCTTCACAAACCTCGGGCGAAAATCACGGTTGAAGCCGGCAAGGTCGTGTAGCACCAGCACCTGGCCGTCGCAGTGTGGACCCGCACCAATGCCGATCGTGGGAATCGCAACAGCCTCGGTGATGCGTTTTGCAGGTGCCGCGGGAACACACTCGAGCACCATGCTGAAGCATCCCGCGTCCTGGAGGCTTCTCGCGTGCTGCAGGAGTAGGGCAGCCGCTTCTTCACCGATGCCTTGCACCTTGAAGCCCCCAAGCTGGTTGACCGATTGCGGTGTGAGCCCGAGGTGTCCCATCACGGGAACACCTGATTCTACGATATGCTCAACAATATCCTGATGACCCTCGATACCCTCCAGCTTGACCGCGTTTGCTCCTGCGTGCATCAGTGCTTCGACGCAATCCATGGCGGGCTTCAGGCCCTTGCGATAAGAGAGAAACGGCATGTCTGCGATGACGAACTTGTCAGGCGCCCCGCGAACCACCGCTGCGGTGTGTTGTACCATGAGGTCTGTTGTTGCCGGCAATGTTGATGCATGTCCGTGCATGACCATCGCTGCACTGTCACCGACGATGATCGCGTCGATCGCGGTTTCCTTGAGGATGCGAGCAGACCAATAGTCGTAGCATGTGGTGATCGAAATCTTCTGGCCGGTGGCCTTCATTTCACCAAACTTCAGCACGTTCATTTTGTTTCTTTCAGCAGATCCGGCGTCACGGCGTTGACGAAAGCAGCATAAACTTCACGAAACGGGTCGTCGTTGAGAGCCTCGAGGTTGCTCTGAATCGTCTGGCGGTCGCCGCGCGTGATGGGACCGGTTTGCGCGTTCACTTGTGTGTGTTGGAGGTTGTGACAGATCTGCTTCAGATAGGGAATCGCTATCTGCGGAGGAAGGTGCAGTTGTTCCTCGAACGTAGCGAAGAGCTTGTTCCACAGGAGAGTCGTGAAATTGCCGGCCATCACCGCCATGCTGTGATAGAGCGGCTTCAAATGCGGTGCAATGGTGTAGTGAGGATTGGGGAGGTCAGGAAAGATCTCAGCCCACGAGGACCGTCCACCTTCACAGATGAATGGGATCGTGCGGTATGTATCGAGGTCGTAAACATCCTCGGCAAACGACGACAGGGGATGAACGCCTTGGGCGAGTGGTGTCACGAGGCTGCCGGAGAAGTGTATGGGTGTTTTTTGGTGGAGCAGCTCCTGATGCGACCGGATGAACGGCTCGATTGCTCCGTCGCTGATCAGGACGAGGATGATCTCGCAAGTGGCAAGGGCAGTGCCGGCGCTGACCGATGCGTTCTGTTCCATCCGCCGCGACCACGCCACGTAGGGCAGGGCGAGGAGATCGAAGTAGCGTCCCATGTGCCGCGCCATCCGCCCGCTGCCGATGATGCCATACCGCGCTGCTGACGGTTGAGAGAGGGGCTCCATTGCCTGTAATTTACCATGCTGCCTGAGGAGGTGGCACCGGCTGACGGAGGGTGCTCCACGCAACGGGGCTACGCCCGCCGTTCTGTGCCTAGGGTGGCAAGGGGTTGACGTTCCGTATCCGGTCGGAAAGGGTCTCTAGGGGCTCCGCTTCCAGCGCGGTCATACGGATCGTGAAGACCGACCGATTCGTATCTCGCTCCATCCGGATCGGCGCGTCACCATAGATGCCCCCGAATGCGGATGCAACGTCATGCTGCAGCCGGCGGAATGTCTCGTCGTTGTTGGGAGCGTTCAGGCGATCGGCGATCTGCAGGAGCACTTCGTCGGTTCGGAAGCGGATTGCTCCCTCAAGGCTCTGTTCCCGCTCCAACTCGCGGCAGGCTGCCAGCGTCTTGCCGAGCACGTGGCGGATTTGATCCGCCAGAGTGCCGGCCATCGGGCGTTTTTGCTTGTACCGCAACCCCAGTCGTCCGTCAGACTCGTCCATGCTGTAGAGCCCCTCGTGTGCTACCAAGATCACCCCCGGGCCATGGTGGACGTGGGTGTAATCAGCCACGTCGACCAGGAGCGTCCCTAGAACGTCGTGTCGAATCCAGCCATGGAGCACCGGAATGAGCGCCTTTCCTTAATTTTAAGGGATAACTCACGCTGGCGGAGTCCAGACACAGCTGTAGATTCCGGTTCTGACCTGCTGCTTGCCAGTTAACGGATCCCACCCCGGAGGACCCCATGTCTGTCTTTTTCCGTAAGACCGTAGCCTCGATATTCTCGCTAACGCTCTTGGCAGCTTGTTCCGATGAGATGTCTGAGGAGGAACTCCTGGTGCGGGCGGCAGACATCCACGCCCGCGTCATTACGATCGATACACACGACGATATACCCTCCAACTTCGCCACGGCGGAAGTCGATCCCGGTACACGCGGACCCCGGAAGGTCGACATTCCCAAGATGATCGATGGTGGATTGGACGTTGCCTTCTTCGTCGTGTTCGTCGGCCAGACCGAGCGCACGCCCGAGAATTATGAGCGAGCCAAGGAAGCCGCAATGACGAAGTTCGACGCGATCCGCCGCATGACGTACGAGATGTATCCCGACAAGATCGAGCTGGCGTACTCGGCTGATGACGTGGAGCGGATCAATGCCAGCGGAAAATTGGTAGCAGCGATAGGCATCGAGAACGGCTATGTCATAGGCAAGGATTTGTCGCTGCTCGCGAAGTATCACGAATTGGGCGGTCGTTACATCACGCTGGCGCACGGAGGCCACAACGACATCGCCGATTCGGCAACGCCGCGCGATTCCGAGGAAGAATCGGAGCACGACGGTGTGAGTGCCTTCGGCGAGGAGGTGATCGCCGAGATGAACCGGCTCGGCATCATGGTGGATGTGTCGCACATCTCGAAGGCCGCCATGCTCGACGCCGTTCGGCTTTCCCGCGCACCGGTCATCGCGTCGCACTCCAGTACTCGGGCCCTAGCCGATCATCCGAGAAACATGGATGACGAGCAGCTCCTCGCCCTCGAGAAGAATGGCGGTGTGATCCAGGTCGTGGCCTTGGGTTCTTTCGTGAAGCAGATCCCGAAAAGGAACGAAGCGATGGAGCTGCTTCGTGAGGAGATGGGAATCACCGGTCGCGGTGGCTTCCGCAACCTTCCTGAGGAGCAGCGCGCGGAATACCAGCGGCGAGTAGCTGAACTCGACGAGCGGTGGCCGCCAGCCAACTTGCAGGATTTCGTGGACCACATCGATCACGCAGTCGTTCTCATCGGCATCGATCATGTGGGGATCAGCTCCGACTTCGACGGTGGCGGCGGTATCGTGGGATGGAACGACGCCAGCGAGTCGCAAAATGTCACTGTGGAGCTTGTACGGCGCGGTTACACCGAAGAGGAGATCGCGAAGCTGTGGGGGGGGAATCTGCTGCGTGTGTGGCGGGAAGTGGAGCGAGTGGCGGCGGAGTTGCAGGGGGAGCAGTAAGCAGTGAGCAGCCCCCCCATCCAGTCTTGGGGATGGGGAGGGACCCGCTCCCTGCTCACTCTCAGTGCCCGATCTCGTTGATCGCCTAGATCACCTATGAGATACTTAATTATTTCCTCATAAGTTTTTACTTACATACCAACCATTGGTTCGCTTTCCACACTTGATGGAATCCGGTCCTGGACTGGCCTGCGGGGTGTTTCGGCCGGAGCATAAGCGGGTGCCTTGAGTGGAAGCCTCGTGGCGCCCCGGTTGGGCGTGCCAGGAGACGATCCGTAGCTGCCATGAATCTGAACAGGGTTTTTCCTCGTCTGTCCATCCGGGCGAAGCTGGTGATCGCGTTCTCGCTGCTGGCGATCTTCCCGCTACTGGTGGTTACGGTGTTCGCAACGAGGACGACGGTGCGCCATTTGTTGGCGCTTGCCGAAGCGACGCTCGAACACGACTTGGAAATGGCTGAGCGTCAAACCGAGCGGGCCCTGCAGCAGGTAGAGCGCGATGTGGACTATCTTGCCACCGCTATGCTCAACCGGTTGCTCGAGGACTCTCCAGGTGATCGCGAGGCAGCACGGCGGTCAGTATCTGCTTTCCTGAACATCAACCCGAGCCTTTTCCAGATCAACGTCGTCGATCCCGATGGTCGCATAATATTTCAAGCTCGCCAGGGATCCGACACCCAATCCGGCCGTGGTGGGGAGGAGTTGGACCCGGGAGGGATGTACTACGCCGTGCGGGCCAACGCGCTTGCGCCTGATGAGCGCTTGATGCTGCCGGTGGAACTGCGCAGTAATGACGGATCACCGAGCGGAATGACGACGATCCCAGCGGTGGCTATAATTTTGCCGGTGCGCGGCCCGGACGGCTCGCTCAGGGGAGCGGTTGTCGGAGAGGCGTATGCGTCCTCCCTCTTTGCCGGATTGGAGACCGGGTCTCCACAGGTTAGTGGAGTCACCGGACTCGTGAGCGCCGACGGCTTGATTCTGTATCATTCGACGCGAAAGAGCGATTGGTCGAGCCTGCTCGGGTCGCGGGCGGAGCTCGATCTCGTCGGAGAACTTTCTGAGCAAGGAATCGCGGCGCTGCGATCGGGCGTCGCCAGTACGATAACGACTCCTGCCGAGCAAATTGTCAGCTTTGTCCCGTTACGTCTCGAGCAATCCGGCCTTGCACCGGCGATGCTTTATCGCATAGTGCCACTCGCAATGTTCGAAGGTTCGGCCCGTGACTTTCGGCGGTTGGTGACGGTTATCGGATTGGTCGTATTGTTCTTCGTGCTTGGCCTTGCCATGCTTGCCGCACGGCAGTTCACAGAGCCGATACACCAACTCAGGCGTGGGGTGCGTCGTTTGATTGAAGGTAAATCAGACGAGCCTTTACGAATTGAGACGAACGACGAACTCGAGGATTTGGCGGCCGACTTTTCAACGATGGCGGCCTCGCTCTCCCAACACCGTAAACAGTTGGAGGAGCTGATCGCGGAACGCACCAAGGCCTTGCATGATACCGATGCAAAACTGGCAGAGATCCTGGAGCATTCAGCCGACGCAATCATTGGCCTCGATCCAGCCGGCTGCATCCGCGTCTGGAATAGCGGTGCCGAGTCGTTGTTCGGGTACACAGCTGCGGAAGCGCTTGGCAAAGACGGTGACGCTCTACTCTTGCCTCCGGGTGCTGAAACCAAGCTGGAAGCCGAGTTTGTTCGACGTGAGCTGATTGAACAAGGCTCTGTCACCAATCTGCAGTGCAAGCGACTCGCCAGGAATGGTGAGGCGTTGTCGGTGAGTCTCACGCAAACATTGATTCGCGATGAGGACGGTGAACCGCTCGGGTACTCACTCATCGTCCGTGACACCAGGAAGCAGGCCGAACTCGAAGAGCAAATGCGCCGCTCTGAGGGGCTTGCCGCCGCGAGTGTCCTGGCTGCGGGTCTCGCGCACGAGTTCAACAACCCTCTAGCCGTTCTCCGCAATAGGATCGAGTGTATGCAGGAGGATGTCATCGAAAGGTGTGATCGGTGTTTTCTTGAAGAAGATCTCGCGGTTCTTGGTGAACACACGACACGATTGACCGAGGTGACGCGAGATCTGCTCCGATTCGTTCAGGCCGAGGATGATGAAGTGGAGCCGCTCGCACTGGATGAGATGGCTTTTCGACTTGTACGGTTGCTGAAACAAACGTTTTCCTCGCGGAGTATCGGTCTCGCGGTTGTGACCCATGAAAAACTGTTCCAGCCGCAAGGGCGTGAGAAAGCGATCGAAGCGGTGTGCATGAACCTGCTTCTGAACGCAGCAGATGCAACCCCGCCGGGTGGGTCGGTGACGCTGGAAGTGCGGAACTCGGAGGCCAACGGTGCTGTACAAATTGAAGTAAGAGACACTGGGCCTGGGATACCAGCGGAATTACATGACCGCATCTTTCAACCATTCTTCACTACTAAGGCAGAAGGCGGTGGAACAGGTTTGGGGCTGGCCGTGTGTCGCAACATCGTGGAGCGACACGGAGGGCAGATAGAGGTTTATTGTCCGGCGGGCGGCGGAAGTCGGTTTGTCGTGACTCTTCCTGTGCAGCAGTTGGGTATCACGTGAGCGACGGCAGAATTCTCGTAGTCGACGATGAGGTGGCTATGCTAGAGAATTGCCGGAGGCTTCTCGTACGCGCGGGTCATGAGTGCCAGACGCTGGTAGACCCGACTGAGGCGCGTGAGGTGCTCATGGACACGCAACCTGACGTGCTGTTGCTGGATCTACGAATGCCGGGCCTAGACGGCATGACGCTCCTGACAGTAGCGTTGGCCGACGACCCGGACCTGCCAGTCATCGTCATGACGGCGTACGGGACGGTGGCGTCGGCTGTCCGAGCGATAGGAGAGGGCGCGTTTGATTATCTGACAAAGCCGTTTACTCGAGACCAACTCCTGACCACGGTACAACGCGCCATCCGTCACCGCGGTCTTACGAGGGAGAACCGAGCCCTCAGAGAACAGGTGGCTCGAGGGGTAATGACGGATGAGCTTGTTGGGTCGAGCCCCGCATTCGTAAAACTGATGAAGTCTGCGAGGAAAGTTGCTCCGACTGATGCCAGCGTGCTCATCAGCGGGGAAACCGGCACGGGTAAGGAACTCATCGCCCGGTATCTGCATGCGCATGGCTCACGCAGGAAAGGGCCGTTCGTGCCGGTCGACTGTGCATCGCTACCAGAACACCTCCTCGAGAGCGAGCTGTTTGGCCATGAGCGAGGTGCATTTACTGGAGCTGACACAAAGAGGATTGGGTTGCTGGAGCATGCGAACAAAGGCACAGTGTTTCTCGACGAATGCAGTGACATGACTATGGAGCTGCAGGCGAAGTTCTTACGCGCCCTTGAGGAGAGGGAAATCCGGCGGCTCGGGTCATCGGCCATTATCAACATCGATGTGCGGGTTATTGCTGCGACCAACGTAGATTTGAAGGCGGCCGTGGAGGCGGGGAAATTTCGTGAAGATCTTTACTATCGGCTTGATGTCGTTCCATTACGGGTTCCACCGCTGCGGGAGCGCAGGGGGGATATCTTGGTACTGCTTCAGAAATTCCTCGCGCATTATTCGGCGGTCAAGCAACAGCGACCGCCTCATCTTTCGCCGGATGTCGTGGATGTATTCGAGGCGTATGAGTGGCCGGGGAACATCCGGGAACTGAGAAACCTCACTCAGCGGTTGGTCGTGCTGAACGAGAGCGGTCACATTACCCTTGCCGATCTGCCGGAGACTTTGCGGCCCGTGGTGTTGGAGCTGGACGGCGTGCCGGCCGACGGTCCGTTACCGTACCAGAGGGCGCGGACGAAGGCACTGCAGTTGTTCCAGGCGCGGTACGTCAAGCGGTTGCTGCAAGCGAGCGAAGGTAATGTGACGAAAGCGGCACAGACCGCCGGCGTGAGCAGACGTACGGTGCATCGGTGGCTCGTCGGTGCGGATGACCCAGTGACTGTTCGGGAGCGTGAAAACTAGCACGTTGTTGATCTTGGCGGCGTGCCTGACGAATGCCGTAGGCGCCGAGGCCAGACAGCAGGCAGGCACGATAGCGGGCACCGTCCGCGTTCCCAACGGACGGGCGAGCAATGCGGTGGTCTACCTGGTTTCCGGGCGCGACTACGACGTAGCACTGCAAGTCGAACACCCGGTGATTGACCAGGTAAGCTTGCGATTCTCACCCTCAGTGATCGTGGTGTTGCCGGGAACAGCGGTGGAATTTCGGAATAGCGACCCGGTGTTTCACAACGTGTTCAGTCCTGGAAGATCAGGAGAGAAGTTTGATCTGGGCAGATATCCCCGGAACGATTCGCGATCGCACACCTTCAAGGCTGACGGGGCGCACGTCATTCTGTGTCATATCCATCCCGAGATGGTCGCCTACGTTGTGGTGGCTCCGACGCCGTATTTTGCCATCGTGGATGGCACGGGTCGTTTCCGTATCGACGATGTTCCACCGGGTCGGTACACGATTCGGGTGTGGCATCGACGCGTGCGGCCTTTCGAGGAAGAACTAGTGGTGCGTGATGGAAAGCATCTACACCTCAACCTAGTGCTCACTCGGTAAGAGTAAGTCGACACACTGAGGCTTCATTGCGTATGGATGGTTCCATTAGCAAACGTTATCTGCCAGGTGTACAATGTACCACCGTCTACCGCGCGATAGTTAGCGCGGTTCTTGTGGTTATGTGCGTGATCACGTCCATCGCGGCGAGGCCTTATGATAGGATTACTTTCCATCGCATCCCAGCGTTCGCTCGCAAGTACCGGACGAGTTGCACGACGTGCCATACGGCGGCACCTAAGCTGAACGTTTTGGGTGAGGCGTTTCGGTTGAACGGGTATCAATTTCCCGAAAATGACGCTCTCTTGCGCAATGACGATCCGGTGCCTCTTGGGGCAGATGAATGGAAGGAGCTGTGGCCTAGAGCCATTTGGCCTGGCGAGATTCCGGGTAGTGCTGCGCTCGCGTTGAGGGTACAGTCGGACGTTCAGGTGACACGTAGGGCAGGACAACCAACCGTGAGCCTTCGGTTCCCGCAGGAAGTCTATCTGTTGGCGGGTAGCACCCTCGGTGAGGATATTGGCGCCTTCGTAGAAGTGGAGTGGACACAGGAAGGCGGTGTCGAAGTACTGCAGGCGAAGTTTAAGTTTCAGAACCTGCTGCCGTGGTTGCCCAAGCGATCACTAAACGCATGGGTTGGATTGCAGAATCTCTATCTATTCACGTTTGCTGATCGCCAGATTGACCGCGCAGGACGACAGAAATTCCTGTGGCAGCAGTTTCGACCGTCGGATCTGGAATTGCGAAACCCGGCTACGAATGAAACCCTTCAGTCGGCAAATACGTTTCGGCTGCCACAAACCCAGGCGGCCGTAGAGCTGAACGGTCTCCTGACGAGCCGGGTCTTCTTTGGCTTCGGTTTAGCACAAGGAACTCGCAACACAGTGGACGACAATAACCGCAAGGATCTGTATTACAAAATTCGCTACAAACTGGGAGGCTTGGGCCTGGATGGGCACTATCCCGACGGTGGTCAGCCGGTATTGGGTGGTGGTGGCCAGCTGTTTGATCGCACATTGATCGTGGAGCATTTTGGCTACTTCGGAGCGCAGCCGGTCGAGGGGAACCGTCAGGATGAGCATCGATCGTTTGGGGTGAACGCCCGTGGACTGGTGGGTCCGTTGGATATCGGGGTGGGATATGTTTGGGGAAGCAACGACAACCCGTGGGGTGCAGCAGCCGCTGCCGGTATGCGTTATTCCAGCGTCTTCGGCAAGGCTGAATATCTGTTGTTTCCTTGGTTCATGGCCTCGTTTAAATTCGATACCTTTGGCGTAGACGTGCCAGCGGCTCGCGCTATTGGGTTTACGGAAGGGACGCTTGACCAAACGCGTGTCCTTCCGGGAGTGATCATTCTCATTCGCCAGAACATCCGCGGGGTCATCGAGGGCGAGTTCTACACCGAGCACGCCGGCAGCAGTGCGCGAGGCGAACGTCGTCCTCATAATCTTTGGTTTCGCCTCGACGTAGCGTTTTGACGTTTGGGGATGTCGCTTCGTACATTCGCTTCAAGACTGGGGTCCCATCTCCAAGCACTTTGGGCGGAGCTGAAAGCTGCAATACGCGGGTAGTCGCTTCAAAAAATCCTGACAGTAATGTATTGGCTTCTGAAACAAGAACTGGATCTTGATTGGGAGAAAACAACCTCAAGGTATTTAGGGCACCAAGAATCACTGCTAAGTCATCGGATGTAAAGGCTGCTTTGCTGGCAAAACCTCCGGTTGTGCCGTCGTAATCGGCTTTTATTTTTTCCCACAGGGTTTCAATGTCTGAGGCATAGTCATCCATACCTAGCCTTTGAGTTTCCAGTAGTCCTCTCAATTTGTGGAGGTTCGTGTCGACCACACCCACCGCTCAGACGCCCTCCATGGCGCGGTAGAGCGCATCGCGGCCGGCCACGTCCACCTTGGAACGGCCCATCCGGTGAGTCGGATGCGGTGCTAGTTCTTCAACCCCCTGGGCTCCTCCAGTCCCCGCCGCACCACCTCCGCAACCACCGCGGAGAGCGTCTCACCCTGATAGCCGGTCCGCTCGACGATCAGTTCGACCGTTGCCTGCGCGCACAAGGCCGGCACGAGCCACAGACTCGGAATCAGCACTGACAACAGTATCAGCCGCGTCCGCATATACTCAATCAGACGACTTTCCACGTCCGCACCGTCACAACCTTTTCGCACGCCGACGCGCTGCCCGCTTGCCGCGGACAATTGTAACCGACCGGCATTTCAGCGCGAATCCAGCGCCTGTTCCAGCGCTTCAAACGGCTTGCGGCTGCGTGCCGCCCGCCGAAGCGCCTCGAGCAGCGCCGGCACGTTGGGCGCCATCGCCGCCACCGTGTCGCCGAGGCCGATGCCGCGCGCGGCCAGCGCCGAGGCGAGCCGGCGGCAGCGGCGGTAGAACTCGGCGTACGACGTGCGCCCGGCGCCGTGGATGCAGGCGATACGCTCCGGGTACACCGCCGCCGCGCGCGCGAGAAAGCTCAGCGGCGTCAGCGGAACGTAGTTCGCCGCGTTCTTGCCAAGACCGGCTTCGTATGGGTTCGCCATCGCCGCCCCTTCGCTATCGGCCGCGCCATAGTTCCAACTTGGCGCGCCGATTGCAACCGCCACGCCGGACGCACCCGGCCGATCGGCGCTTCCCATTGCCCGGAAATTCCCGCTAAATTCACGCCGCGGACAGGGAGACGGGGGAGAGACGAATGAGCAGCCGATACGACGCCGCCTACGCGCGGTCGCTCGACGATCCCGAGGGCTTCTGGGGCGAGGCGGCCGAGGACGTTCACTGGTTCAAGAAGT
>JADFIT010000092.1 GCA_022566515.1 Gemmatimonadota bacterium | reverse complement strand
GCACCCGGTCCTACGAATCGGACCACCGCAGTATCCGAGGTAGTAGTCGTGCTCCCGACAGCAATTGAGTCGATCCTGCTATCCGGGCTTACGGTCATTCCCAGCGTCAAGTCGACCGTTCGCGCAAACATGCCCCGCCCATGGGTTCCGGCCAGCAGCAGCCCACTTGTCGAGTTGATGGCCAGATCGAACACCGCAACCAGAGGAAGACCATCGTTGAAGGGCGACCACGTCGCGGCCGCGTCGGTCGAGACGAACGCGCCGAGGTCCGTACCGATGTAAATGTTGTCCGGGGTGCCGGGTTCGATGAGCACGGCGTTCACCGGCAGGTCTGGAAGATTCCTGCTCACGTCCTGCCAAGTTGCTCCACCGTCCGCAGTCTTGAACACGTGCCCGGTACCGAACCCCGATACCGTGAGATAGGCGACATCCTCGTCGGCGGGATCGATGGCGATGTCCCGCACGAACCGCTGGGGAATCCCCGTCGTGATGTCCACCCAGTTGGCGCCGCCGTCCGTCGTGCGGTGCACCTGCGCGTCGCTGGAGCCCACGTAGATCACGTCGGGGTTCGACTCGGCGACGGCAATAGCAGAAACGCGACCGCCGGTTGTGAGGTCGGAGCTGATGGCCGTCCATGAATCTGCCCGATCGGTGGTCTTGTATAGGCGAAACGTGCCGAAGTAGAGTGTCTCCGAATTCGTCGGATCCATCACGAGCGGCGGAATGAAGAGGGCCCGATCAGACGTGATGATGCCGTCGACCTTTAGGATGAAGCTCGCTCCACCGTCGTCCGACCGGCGCGGACCTGAAAAGCCTCCAGAGGTGTTCCATTGAAATTCTCCGTAGAGAGTGCTCGGGTTGTTGAAGTCGATGGCGGTGTACCCTCCGTCAGCACCCATGAACTTTCGCCAATCAGCCGTGCCGGTATAGCCCAGTGTACCGTTGTCCTGAGTACCCCCCATTGCGATGTCGGGATTCGTGGGATGAAGCGATATGCCGGAATAGAACTGCGTGATCGACAGTGTCGTATTGAGCGTCACCCAAGTCGATCCGCCGTTCGTGGTCTTGTAGATACCGCCGTCATTGCCCGCGTAGAGCACATTCGGGTTTGACGGATCGAACACCAAGATGTGTTGGTCTACGTGTATCGGTCCGCTTATGGATGAAAACGTGGCGCCACCGTCCTGCGACCTAAAGAGGGATATTCCGCCAAAGTAGACGACATCGGCGTTGGTGGGATCGACGGCGAGCGTCATGTCGTACCAGCACTGCACCCCGCACGACGCGCCGGTTGCGGCCAAACGGGCCCAATTGGCGGCGCCGTCCGACGTCTTCCAAATGCCCAGAAGGTCGTTCATCGTCCAGTGTTGAACCGACGCTAAGAGGATCTGTGGATTCGACGGCGCGATCGCGAGGTTCACGCGTCCCACGTTCGAGACCGGGAAACCAGTGTTGGCGGGATTCCAGGTCACACCGCTGTCGGTGGACTTTGAAATCCCGACTGTCCGGACGGCGGCGTAGAGGACTTCATGGTTGGACGGGTCCATGACCAGATCGGTTACGGTTCCGGTCAGTACTTCCGTCCAACTCCCTCCACTGTTCGTCGAGCGATACAAACCAAAATCACTCGCCACCAGGACCGTCGTGCTCGTCGCCGAACCCGCGGTGAAGGGATCGATGACGACCCTGGATATTGTTGCCCCGCCGGAAATCGTCTGGAAGATCGATGGCGATGCTGCCCATTGCGAGCGAACATTCCTGGTCGGTGAGCGGGACCCACGTCGTTCCTCCGTTTACCGTCTTCCAAACGCCGCCCTGGGCCCCACCGACATAGATAGTGTTCGGATCGTTGGGATGAACCGCGATGGCCGTCAACCGGCCGGTCGAAACGATGTTGTCGAAAATACGCTCGGGGCCGAGCTGCTGCCACGGCGTCGCTCGCATCGCAGGAGCCGGTGCGAACAGGTTCGGCCACGTCGCTAGGAGATCGCGCCGGGCCCGCTCCATAACTTGGGGGGGAACCACGGCGAACGGATACGCGCGTTGCCGGTAGAAGTGCTCCCACCTGAGGCGGGGGTTGTCGTCCTGAGCGCTTCCACTCGAAACCACGAGTACGGTGGCCCAACACACCACGACCCCGACGCGCCGCACTGCGTGAGCCCAACTGCGCACGTCCCCGTCTCGGCGTCCGGGTTGCACTACCGCCGTCTCCTCAAAACCACTCCCGCATCGGGATTTGCCCCTACCGAGGGTGACCGAGCGCACCCGCCCAGAAGCGCCAGTACCCTGAGCCCACGAACACCTCGTGGGGTTCCCACAATTGGCAAATCGTCAAACATGTCGATGAGGGAGCGCATCAATCATAATTGTATCAGAAGATCGGGACCGGTGGTGATGCCCGTCACGGACGGTGAGAGAGGTGGAGGTGGAGGGGAGAGGTGAGAGGGCCATATCCAATCTCGCCGCGGCGGCGGAGTGGGGCCCTCTCGCCTCTCGCTCTTACTTCTCACCGTATGGTGATCGGAACCGAAAACTGCGTGCGATCCCACCGCAGTTGCAGATCGGCCCCGGCATCCGTCGGCTCGATGACTATCGTGAACCGCTCGACGGCCTCGTCGAGTTCTTCCCGGTGCATGACGATCCGCGCAAAATCCTGCGATTCGTCGTACGCAGTGCCCCACTGACCGGTCTGGCTGTTGATGATGAGGTGCGTTGTCTCAGGGGTGTAGATCGACCACAACGTGTAGGAACCGGCGGGAACCCGCGTGCCGCCGATCGTGAGGTCGCGGTCGGTGGTGAACATGGTCGCGGCGTTGGCACCGGTGCGCCACACCTCGTCGTCCGGAACCAACCCACCCCAAATGTCACGCCCTCTCTTGGCGGGCCGACTGTAGTCAATCTGGAAATGAGCCCCGCCCACCGTGACCTCTACCTGAGCAGCCGGCGACGCGACTCCCAAACCCTCGCCGCGGGCATCGCGAGCAGCAAAATCTGCGGCCAACGCCCCGAAATCGACGTCCGTGACGGCTTCACCCTCCACCTTCATCGTGGTTTGGGCGCCGGAAAGAGCCAAGATCTTCCCTTGGGCGTCGATGCGCGCCGTCATCGGCGACCCGAAGAGGCTCCATGAGACGGTCTCGGAGTCCACGCGTCGAATCACATTCGAGGACGGACCGGGCCCAGAACCCGTTATCGTGGTGATCGGGAAGCTGTCGGCTCCGCTGGCAATCGCTTGCGTCACTGCCTGTTCGAGAATGGCATAGGACCAGGGTGTCCTCCCCACCAGTGGAATCAGGCCTTCCGGCGCTGCGACGCGGGTCGTGGTGGATTCGCCATTCACCTCCCGCTCGATGGTAGCACTGTCACCTTCGATGGTGATGGACCAGCGTTCGGGCCCCGGTCCCTCGGGGTTCTCCTCCGGCGTCATCCAGTTCACCTCGAGACGGGATACGGTTCCCTCGGGGCTCAGCGTTCCCACGTAGCTGGCGACTCTGGTCACAGGCGAGCGGGTGAGCAATTGGCCTTCGAACCCGGTGCCGGATCTCGTGAAGACTTCCACAGCCAGGGTGTCATTGCCGAGGCGCTCGACATAGGCTCTTTCATTGGATCCGGCACAGCCCATCGTGGCAAGGAGTGCACCGAAGGCAATGACACGGGGACTGTGACATATAGGGGATGCGCGCATGATGCCTCTCTAACTAGGGAGAATCTGGGTTAGGAGAAGAAACTTCCGCAGAGTTCGCTGCCGGCGCAATACCCGGTTTCGATTCGGGACGGGAGGACGGGAGGACGGAAAGACGGAAGGACGGAAGGACGACGGGAATGCCTAATTCACATGACAATATCCCGTCTATCCTGTCCAAAAACCTCCGCGGTCTGCGGTGAATGCGTTACCGCGATTACAGCCCAGAGTACTGGGAGCAGGAGAGGCAGAGCATGCAGGGGCATGGTATACTCCCGAGCATGGCTCTGGTTATCGATCAGCTACCGCGTTTCTCGACTGCCGAGGCCGAGAAGGTTGGCCTCGAGCTGTACGGAATCGCTTGCCGGGCGGAGGAGCTGCCCAGCGAGCGGGACCAGAACTTCCACTTGGAGGTCGAATCGGGCGACGGGTACGTGTTGAAGATCGCGAACGCGGCCGAGGATCGCGACATCCTCGACGCGCAGAACAAAGCGATGGAGCACGTCGCGGAACAGGGCGAATCGGTCCGGTGCCCCCGCGTCAGGGCAACGCTGTCGGGCCGAGCCATCGCCAAAGTGCTCGATCGCACCGGACGCGAGCACTTCGTTCGGCTGGTTGCATGGATTCCCGGCACCACATTTGCGGAGGCCAAGCCCCACACCCCCCATCTCCTCCAGAGTCTCGGCGGGCTCCTGGGCCGGCTGGACGAGGCCCTCGACGGATTCTCCCACCCCGCCGCAAGGCGGATTTTCTACTGGGATCTCCAGGAGGCCGCCGGCACCGTTGCCAGGTGTATCGACCATATCCCGGGGCCGGCCGGCCGGTCGACGGTCGAGCGCTTCCTTGTCCGGTTCGAGAGCCACGTGCTCCCCCGGTTTCCGGAACTTAGGACCAGCGTCATTCACAACGACGCCAACGATCACAACATACTTGTCTCGGATGGTACGTCATCGCCACCGACTGTCATCGGTATCATCGACTTCGGCGACATGGTGGAGTCCCACACCGTATTCAATCTGGCCGTAGGTGCTGCGTACGGCATTCTTGGGGAGAGGGATCCGATTGCAGCGGCCGCGCACATCGTCGGTGGATACCACGAGACATTCCCACTCGACGACGTGGAGATCGAGCTGCTCTACGACCTGATTTCCATGAGGTTGTGCATGAGCGTGTCAATCTCGGCACAGCAACAGAAGCAGAATCCGGCCAACGACTACTTGACCGTCTCCGAGAGACCCGCCTGGGAAACATTGAACAAACTCAGCGCGGTCGATCCGGACCGGGCTATCGAGTCGTTTCAGGACGCATGCAAGACACAACCTTGAGGCACGAAGAGTTGTTGGCCGCCAGGCGGAAGCACATCGGACCGTCACTGAGTGTCGCGTACGATGAGCCCCTGAAGATCGTGCGGGGAGTCATGCAGTACCTGTACGACGAAGACGAACGGCAGTACCTGGATGCGGTAAACAACGTCAGTCATGTGGGTCACTGCCATCCCGAGGTCGTGCGGGCGGCCCGAGAGCAGATGGCGATCCTCAACACGAACACGCGCTACTTGCACTGCCTCCTGGTGGAATACGCCCGGCGGCTCTGCGAAGCGTTGCCGGAGAGCTTGAGCGTGTGCTACCTCGTGTGTTCCGGAAGCGAAGCCAACGAGCTGGCGTTGCGTCTTGCCAAGACCCACACCGGCGGCTCGGATATCATCGTAGTGGACGGTGCGTACCATGGTAACACCACTTCCTTGATCGACATCAGCCCCTACAAGTACAAGGGCCCCGGCGGAACGGGCGCACCGCCCAACGTGCACGAGGTCGTCATGCCCGACGTGTATCGGGGCCCTTATAACGATCCCGCGACAGCCGGCGAGCTGTACGCGCAGCACGTGGGGCAGGCCGCCGGCGAAGTGCGATCCACGGGGAACAAACTCGCTGCGTTCTTCTGCGAGTCGCTCATGGGATGCGCCGGCCAGATCGTCCTGCCAGACAATTACCTGAAGCACGCTTTCGAGCACGTACGCAACGCTGGAGGCGTGTGCGTTGCGGACGAGATACAAGTCGGGTTCGGCCGAGTGGGCACGCATTTCTGGGGCTTCGAGACGCAGGACGTGGTGCCCGACATCGTCACGTTAGGCAAACCCATAGGGAACGGCCATCCGTTGGGTGCCGTCGTCACCACACCCGAGATCGCTGCATCGTTCGACAACGGGATGGAATACTTCAACACGTTCGGCGGCAACCCCGTGTCGTGCGCCGTTGGGCTCGCGGTGCTGGACGTCATAGAGAACGAGGGGTTACAGGAACACGCCCTAGCGGTTGGCAACGTGCTCAAGGCTGGGCTCGAACGTTTGAAGAGGAGACACGAAGTCATTGGAGACGTCCGGGGAATGGGATTGTTCCTGGGAGTGGAGCTGGTCACCGATCGGGACACCCGAGAACCCGCAACCGAACTTGCCAAGAGCGTAATCGAGGAGATGAAGAACCGAGGGATTCTCTTGAGCACGGACGGCCCGCTGAACAACGTCCTCAAGATCAAACCGCCACTGGTTTTCTCCGAACTCAACGCCGATCTGCTCGTGAAGACGTTGGGGGAGGTGCTGCGTAGGGCGGTAGGGCGGTATGGGCGGTAAGGCGGTACACTGCGCCGCGCCCCTTCAATCCTTCCCGCGCTCGCCGGTTATCACCCCCCCGATCCCCTTAGCTCTCAACAGCTCGTTGAACGCCGCGATGTCCTGGCCGCGCATCTCGGCCATGCGTGCTTCATACTCGCCTAGTGATCGCCTGTAGCGCTGGTACACTTCCACCTGCTGGGTAGTCGGAGCGAAATCAGACCCGCCTATGTAACCGGCCAGGCTCGCGATTTTCGCATATAGCTGCCGAGGCCACCGCAACCTGTCTTGGCCGGCCATCCCGCCGGACATGCGCACATCGGTGAGATTCATCTCGAGATCGACCAGCTTCTTGCCGATGGCTTCGCCGGCATCGACGATCTCCTGAGCGTCATCATCGTCGCGCAACCGATGGCCCAAGTCGTCGATCTGTCTCCGCACGGACTCGATCTCGTCGATGAGGTCGACCACAGAGTCGGCCATGTCGCGCAGTTCCATCACAACTGCGAACTGCTCCGCGATATCTGCCTCCGTTCCGGCGGAGTTGGGATCTTTCAAGACGGTCAGCGTTTGAGTCTGTTCCCCGCCGCCAACCGTCAGCCGAACAATGTATTGGCCCGGTGGCGCCAGTGGTGTGACACGACCCGTTTCTCCGGCGGGACGCCAGCCGTCGTCCCCGATCTCGACGTGTGAGTGCTCCGACACTTTCGTGCGCATGCGCGGCGTCTGCGAAGCCTCATAGCGTAGATCCCAGTACACACGATTGATTCCAGCGTCGCCGGATGCACTCAGCTTCCTGACTACGTTCCCGCGCCGGTCGACCACCTCCAGGCTCACCGAGTCTTCCGTATTGTCGCCCAGGTAGTAATGGAGCGACGCGCCATACTGGGGATTCCGGCCCGCACCCGGATCTCCCGGCTGGCTGACCGATGCTTCTTTGGTGCGGAAGCGGTACGCCACGCGGGGTTGGAACAAGTGGGCGTCGGCAGTCAGGATGTCGTCGCTCAACTGTTGCAGCGGCGTGATGTCATCCAGGATCCAAAAGCCGCGGCCGTACGTGCCGACGACGAGATCGTTGAAGTGCTCCTGAATCGTGAGCCAGTGCACCGGTGCGTGAGGCAAGTTGTTCTGCAACGGCAACCAGTTGCGCCCGTCGTTGAACGAGACATAGAGTCCGTTCTCTGTGCCAGCATAGAGCATCCCCTGCCGCGTGGGATCTTCCCGAACAACGTGCACGTAGGAAAACACGCTTCGCGGGATGTCGGAACTGATCGAGCGCCAGCTCCGGCCGTAGTCTGTCGTCTTGTAGATGTACGGATCGAAATTGCCGACCTGATGAAAGTCGACCGTGATGTAAGCCGTGCCACCGTCGTAGCGGGAAGGTTCGATGTTACTCACAGTGCCCCACGGAGGGAGGTCGGGAAGGTTGGACGTGACGTTGGTCCATGTTTGACCACCGTCTCGCGACACATGCACCAAACCGTCATTCGAGCCGGTCCAGATGACACCCGCTTCCACGGGGGATTCGGCGATGGCGAACAACACGGCGGCGTAGGTAGGACTGACGTCGTCCGGCGTGAGCCCACCGGTTTTTTGCTGTTTCGTTTCGTCGTTGGTTGTCAGGTCCGGACTTATCACCGTCCAGCTGTTCCCACCGTCGGTGGTTTGATGCAGGTGCTGGCTCCCCACATAGACCTTGTTGTGGTCGTGCGGCGAGATGGCGATCGGAAAAGTCCACTGGAAACGGTAGCGTAGCGGACCCGCCGGCCACCCTTCCGGATTGTCGGGCCACACGCTCACGTTGCGGCTGTGGCCTGTGCGCAGGTCGTAACGATCGAGGATACCCTCGTAGCATCCCGACCACACGATGTTGTTGTCCACCGGGTCTGGCACGGAAAACCCCGATTCACACCCTCCCACCGAATGCCACGCACCGATGGGAATCGTGCCGCCCGTGAGGCTGTTGCTCGGCCCGCGATGTGAGGGGCCGTCCTGGCGGTTGCCGTACACGAAGTACGGGATTCGGTTGTCGGTGTAGACATGATACATCTGGGCTATGGGAAGCCGCGGGCGCATCCAGCTCTTACCACGGTTACTCGAAATGCTGACACCCCCATCGTGGCCCACGATCATACGGTCGGGAATCTCGGGGTCTATCCACATGTCGTGGCTGTCTCCGCCGGCTCCTCCCCGCTCAATCGACAAACCTCCGTCGAGGGAAACCGTGTGCGCCGTCGAGAGGAAGTGGATCTCGTTGTGATCATCGGGCGCCACTGCGGCACGCGTGTAGTAGAGCGGCCGCTGCGCCAGCGTGTGATCGCCGTTCACCATCCTCCACGAGTCGCCGCCGTTGTCCGATCGCCACAGCACTCCCTGGTGATCATCCAACTCGCCGTACTCACGATTGGAGTTGGTCTCGATGAGCGCGTAAATCCGGTCAGAGTTGTCCAGCGACATCGCCAGGCCGATCTTGCCGAGTGGTGGTTCCGGCAATCCGTGTCCGGTGAGGTGCGTCCACGTGCCGCCGCCGTCGCGGGACATGTAGAGTCCGCTGCCCTCTCCCCCACTCTCCCGACCCCATGTCCAAATCCGCATCTGCCACATGCCGGCAAACAGGATCTCCGGATTGTTGGGATCCATCACAATGTCCGAAGCCCCAGTGTTTTCGTCCACGAACAGAACGTGCTCCCATGTCTCACCCCCGTCCGTGGTGCGAAACACGCCGCGCTCCTGCTGCGGACCGTAGAGGTGCCCCATCGCGGCGGCGAAGACGATGTTGGGATCGTTGGGGTCGATGACGATCCGTCCGATGCGGCCCGTGCGTTCCAGGCCCAGGTGCGTCCATGTCTTGCCGCCGTCTGTGGTCTTGTAGATGCCGTTGCCGATGGAGACGTTGCTGCGGATGAACGTCTCTCCCGTACCCACCCACACGATGTTGGGATTCACGGGGTCGATCGCAATGGACCCTATGGAAGCGGCAGGCTGGTCGTCAAAGACCGGCTCCCAACCGACACCGCCATCCACTGACTTGAACACGCCCCCCGAGGCCGCACCGATGTAGTAGATGTTGGGATCGCCGGGAACGCCGGCCACGGCGCTCACGCGATTTCCCACGGGGCCGATATGGCGGTACGTCAACCGGCTGAAGACATCGGGATCCACATCCTGCAACTGCTGACCTGCCGCCGCCGACCCACAGATCAACGCAGATGGTAGGCTTATGATGAGCGCAGATATGAATACGATGGATGACCGCATGGGGTCTGATTTACTGGACCGCTTGATGCTCATGGTGACTTCCGTTTGAGATTGTTTGCAAAGGTGATAAGACGCAGTCCATTCTGCCAGCCGCGGCCCCCTTGCGCCATCCCATTCCACAAGGACAGCTTGGGGGCTCTCTGGACCGACCAGAACCTTTTTGAGGAGCACAGATGTCGTTGCTACGCCTCCGGAAGCTCGCCCGGCCGCTGGCCACACTTTCCCTCTCGGCACTCGTTGGGGCAGCGTGTAGCTCGGGCCGGGAATCCGATCAGGACTTCCCCGGTATACCCATTCGGCCGACAGCCGAGAGTTCCCTCCCCGATGCCATCTTGGGAACAGCACCCCCGCCGCTGGGGAAAGACGTTCATTACTTCCCGGCGGACACGGCCACCCGCGGGTACCTGGCCGTTCCCGATGGCGCCGGTCCCTTCCCTTCCTTGGTTCTCATCCACGAGTGGAACGGTCTCGTGGATCGGATCCGCCAGGTCGCCGACGCGTTCGCGGCTGAGGGATACGTGGCCCTCGCCGTAGACCTCTACTCGGGGAGAACCGGAAGCGACCCCGCCGAGAACCGGGCTCTGACTCGGGAGGTGCGCTCCGACGAGGCAACAATGATCGCCAACCTCGACGCTGCCGTTGGCTTTCTCCGGAGCCGGTTCGACGTTACCGGCAAGGTGGCGGCGATGGGTTGGTGCTTCGGTGGCGGTGTGGCGCTCAGCTTCGCGCTGGGAGGAGAGAACCACGACGGTACAGCGATCTTTTACGGATCGCTCGTAGAGGACCCGGAAATCCTCAGGTCCATCACCCATGAGGTGTATGGGACCTTTGCCGCCTTAGACGGGGGCATTCCCCCGGATCAGGTGAACCGCTTCGAGGCGGCGCTGAGCGCGATCGGGATCGACAACGATATCCACATATATGACGACGTAAACCACGGCTTCTGGTTGCGCGTCGGCGGGAACCGCGAGCTTCGCGAAGCCGCGGCCCTGGACGCATGGCAGCGGCTCAAGGCGTACCTGCGACGGGTATTGACCGACTGAGGGAAGAGCTCACCTCTTCCCTTGGTTGGGAAGGATGGGAATGGGGTGTTCGGCGGTGAAGCCAACGTGCCGGTGCCCACCGGTCTGGAGCACAGAACGCCGGACGCGGGAGATCATTGTGCGCCCGTCCGGGGTCAAGGTCCAGTACTGGTTGTTGTCCTTGGTATGGTGTTTGATGGTTGAGGGCTGTACCAGACCCAGAGCCATCAAATCCGTAAACCACAGGTTCAAGTTGTTAGGGGGAACAACCCATCGCGAAGTGAAATCTCCGGGATCCAGCTCGCAAACTCCCGTCGGCACGAACTGCGACGTTTCATTGAGAGAGTTCTCGACAACCAATTCGGGCGCCAGGCGAACGAAGAAATCGTAGAGGGAAACCTCAACCGGTTTCTCCCACTTGTTGGAGGACCTGTCCCACAGCGGGATCATGATCATGTTCTCGAGGAGCGCCCGCCGCGCGGCCTCCAGCCGCGCGTCTTCCCTCCCCTCGTCATCGGTACGAACCGAATCCAGCCTCGATCGGAGTTCGGCATTCTCCGAGGACAGTCTGGCCAGCTCCGTTGCGACATCGCCAGAGGGAAGTGTCGTCGATGACACCCACCCCGGGCGGCGGTATTTCTCAATCAGTCTGATGATTACCCAAGCAGCGGAGCTGGAAACGCTGTCCAGCGACTCCACCAACACGTTGGGGCTCGAGCGGAGTTTCTCAACGAACTCGTCCAACTTGGTGGACCGTGCCGGACCAATGATAGACATGCGCTTCCGCCGCGGCGCCGATCCGCCTTCTATCAAGACCAACACCGGCACCCCGTGTTCTTCCGCGCAATCGTATGTGTGCTCGACGGCCTCCAGCCACTCGCCCTCCTCGCGGCCGACCAGGAAGATCAGATAGTCGGTCCGGCCGATGTGGCGGTCGACCGTATCCCGGGACTCGCCCTGGAGCAATCCTGTCGCGACCAGGTCGATGGGAATGTGGCCCATTTCGAGAACCGCCCTGACCATTCGCTCCCGATCGACTTGCAGATCGTCGCCGACAGAGGCTACACACATCTGGTACCGGGCACTCACGGCAATTCGCAACTCCGGCTCAGGAAATCGGCATTGGGCGGACGCATGCTCTCAGAGACCCGTTCTCCCCGTGGCGTCGGGCCCGCCTGTCATCAGGAGCAGAACATAACGGCCGTTCCGGTTCGGGCAAGGACAGACGGCCCCGCTGCGCCCAACGCCCTCGCTGACATCTGCGTAGTACCTCGGATAAGGGAGCAGGGAGCGGGTGTCGGAATACCCACCAACCGGCCATCTTTGGGCAGCCAATCACAACGCAGGCACCATAATGAGACTGAACTTCGGTATCAAGGCAGGTTTGATCACTCTTTTGGCGGCCATCCCAGTAGCCGTCGTCATCATGATCGCCATGCGTCCTGCAAGACTCGGCCCGAAAGACGGAGAAGACCTACCACGCACCGAGCTGGACCGTGTCAAGGTGGGAGACCTCGCTCCCGACTTCTCTCTGCTTTCTTACTCAGGCGATGTCATCACGCTCTCGGACTACCGAGGCAACAAGAACGTTGTGCTGGTATTCTACCGGGGACATTGGTGACCTTTTTGCGCTCAACAGCTCGGCGAGCTGAAAGGCCTCTTGAGTGAGGAGCAGAAGCGAACCTCGGTACTCCTCGCGGTGTCCGTTGACGAAAAAGAGAACCAGCAGAAGATGATTGATCGGATCTCGATGGAGGACGGGATCATCCCCGACTACCCACTGCTCTCCGATCCGGATCACCGGGTGATCGACCGCTACGGCGTCTACAATCCCAACGAGAGCAAGCTGCGTCCCGTGCCGCATCCCACGACGCTCGTCATCGACATGGACGGAGTGGTGCGGTGGAAGTTCGTGGAGATAGACTACAAGATTCGGCCGTCGAACGAGGATATCCTGGCGGCGTTGGCCGAGCTCTATTAGAGGAGAATACCCCCGGCGTGACTCGAACACGCGACATTCTGCTTAGAAGTCTAGTTGTATATGGTGTGTTAACTTCCTTTATAACATTGATTTAAGTGGTATGCTATGAAGCCTATATGAGAAGATATATGGTAATCAGCCTATACCCCCGGCGTGACT
>JADFIT010000091.1 GCA_022566515.1 Gemmatimonadota bacterium | reverse complement strand
GGGGCGACGGCGCCGCGCCTGACGTTTTGGATGTGGCTTCAGGCGGAGACGGGCTTTGACGGCGGCCATCTCGAGATGTCCGTGGACGGCGGACCCTTCACCGTGGTGCCGGACACGTCCCTGTCCGTCGACTATAACGGCGCGTCGCTGACGGCGCTGACCGACGGATCGGCCGGGTGGACGGGCACGGCGAGCGCTTGGATTTCGGAAGTCGGCCGCTCGTCGTGCTGCTCGGAGCCGCTCTCGATCTTGCCGGCGTCGTCCGTGGCGGCGTGTTGTTCAAGCGGCAGGTGGACCGTGAACGTGCTGCCCTTTCCATACTCGCTTTCGGCGCCGATTCGGCCGCCGTGCATCTCGACGTATTGCTCGGAAATGAACAGCCTCAACCCTGTGCCGCCGACAGGTCTCGACGTACTCCCATCCAACTGCGAGAATTTCTTGAATAGGCGCTTTTGGTCGTCTTGCTTAATGCCCACCCCCGTGTCGATCACGTCGATGCGGGCGACCCGGCCAAGCTGCACATCGTCCCTCTCGCGAAGCGGATGGGTTCCGCCCTGCACAGGAGTCATCGCAAGTCCATTTCGACTCAACGATATGCCTTCAAGATCGCCCCGGAATCGTGTTCGTCCCACTAGGTTTTCGCCTAAGATCGGCGTCACGGAAATAGAAATAACCGGTCTATTCAACCCGCCGACGAACCGCGTCCAATCGCGGTATGCGTCGAGATTGGCGTAGCGGCTGCTTTCAGGGAGCCGCGCTCGATCTTCGCGTTGCCTTCTCTGTCGGGTAACGTGTTCGTCCCGTTCTATTTGAAGCGAGACATGCATCGCTGGTGTGGCGATATCGATGACAAACCGGTTGGCCTTGATGCCGGAAAAATCCCGGTATACATCGATGTCGGTCCTGGGGTCTGTGGCTATTCGGCGCAACAATTCCATCGGGTAGGTGTCTGCGACGAAGGGTAACCGTTCAATTGATAGGGTTGCTTGCATCACATAGTCAGACTGACCAATGAGGTTACGTAATCGCCCAACAGCCACAGATCCAGAAATGCCCGACCCGATGTCGCCCTGGTCGATGAACGTGTTGACAGCGACGACATGGCCGCTCAGCGCCATGAGGGGGCCGCCCGAATTGCCTGGGTTGAGCGTCACGTCCGTGAACACTGCACCATCTGCCTGTGCACTGACAATGCCCGTTGTAAGGGTTTGCTGTTGATGAAGGGGGAATCCCACGGCGACGACTTTTGCCCCAGCCCGTAGGGCCTGGAATTCGGACGCCGAAGCTAATTCTAAAATAGCGCAGTCGGCACAAAAAGAGTTGTGTATCTCGATCAAAGCCAAATCGGCCTGTGGATCTGAGGCGACGAAATGGGCTAGCACATGTGTGCTCGAGTCCAGCAATACGCTGATCCGATTACCGCCCGCGACGACGTGGTCGTTGGTAACGATAAAGCGCCGTCCGTTGTCGGCTCGTACGAAGAACCCCGTCCCATGGCCCAGCCCGGCTAACACTCGGACGATTCCAGATCGACTAGCCTCGAAGATGTCGATGATCTGTTGGTCAACACCGAGAAGCCGCTCCAGCTCAGCTATTCGGGATTCGAGGGCTGTGAGGCGGTCATCTCGCTGCTGGGATGACAGCGGATGGGATGGCCACGCACCTAGAACGCATACGCCCAAGAACAAGACGAATGGAAGCGTCTGTTTCAACGCCCAGGCTTTCATGAACCCTCCTTCATTCTCGTAACCAATCACCAACTCAATGCATCTAGATACTACACACTGCTCCGGGCTCTGTGCCAGCCTCGTGTCTGGTTCGGTTCGAGTCTCATAAAGTGATGGTCTTTATGTCCAGTTCCACCACAGGCTTACGGCCTGGCGTGTATGCGATTTCCTGTTGCTGCGGCGACTATCTCACCATCGAGGAACCAGGGAGGCGCAATCCATACATGGCGCATACGATTCTCAAACCCGCAGATGTCCGGAGACTGATGGCCGGCGGCCGGCTCATCCCTCTTCCTCTTGGTCCAGCGCTACCCCGGGCGCCGAACCATCCGCCGGTGCTTCCTTCTCCAATCTGACGATAGAGGGTCTCGGCGTACTCAATGCCCTTCCGGATGGCAGCCTCAGCGGCAGGGTGGGGCATTCAAAGAATCTTCCGTGGCCAATGAACCAGGTTGGCCTATCGTCGCTCAGAGCGGCGCGACCGGCGGCGCAGCAGATTCTCGAGCCACGGCGTGGCCTCCAAATACCTGGACGCCGAACTCCGGTACCGGCTCAGAAATGACCGATACGGCGAGCAGCTCTCCCGGGGCGCCGTGCCTCTCAGAAACACCTCCCGCTCGCCGCGACAGCCGTAGCCGGCCCGTAACCCCGTTTCCCGGTCCACCTCCACGATCTCCACCCCCGAGGGGACAGTGAAATCACTCCCGCCATCGGGTCCGAGGGCGTCTTTCAGAAACGAGGCGAATATCGGCAGGGCGGCTCCGGATCCCGGCAGACCGATACTGCGCCCGTCGTCGAAGCCCACCCAAACCGCCACCACCAAGGAAGGTGTGTACCCGATGAACCAGGCGTCGCGGAAGTCGTTCGTCGTGCCCGATTTCGCCGCCACCGGCCCGTGGTAGCCCAGCCGTCGCAGGGACCGTCCCGTACCGCGCTCGACGGCCCCCAGAAGAGCCGACGTAACGAGATAGGTTTCGGCGGGAGTGAATACCTGTTCTCCTGCCGCCTCGTATCTGCTCGCCACCTTGCCATGGGAATCGAGCACGCCAAGGGTGGTGTGAACGTCCGCCCGGAATCCGGCGGCGGCGAACACGCCGAAGGCGCGTGTCATCTCGAGGGGTGTCACCTCAGAGGAACCAAGGGCCAAGCTGGGAACGGGACTGAGCCGGCCCTCCAGCCCTAGCTTCCGCGCCGTCTCCACTATGCGCGCCGGGCCAATCTCCACGCCGAGCCTTGCGAACGGCACGTTGAGCGACCGCTCCAGCGCTTCCCGAAGCGTCACGCCGCCGCGAAACCGTCGGTCGTAATTAACCGGTTGCCAGAGTCCCCCCGGCGTTTCCACCGATAGCGGTTCGTCTTGCAGGATGGTCGCGAGGGTGTTGCCGTTGCGTTGTGACAGGGCGGCCAGCGCCACGATGGGCTTGAAGGAGCTTCCCGGTTGCCGGTGCGCCTTGACCGCGCGATTGAACTGAGAAGCTCCGTAATCGCGCCCCCCCACCATGGCCAATACCTCGCCGGTCCGCGGATCGAGAGCCACGAGCGCGGCCTGCAATGGCGCGCCCGCCTCACCATTGGCCAGCCGTGGGTAGTCCCTCTCGAGTTGGGTGAGCCCGTTGCTCACCGCCTCCTCGGCGTTGCGCTGCAGTCCCATATCGAGCGTCGTGAAGACCGACATGCCACTGAGGAGGGCCTTCCGGCCATGGGTTGCCGAGAGCCGCTCGGTGACGAAATCGATGAAGTACCGGCCGCTGCGCGCGCGCTTCGTTTGCGCCCTCAGGCCGAGGGGAGCCTCCCGGGCCTGGCGATGCACGCTCTCGGACATGACCCCTAGCTTGCGCATGACATCGAGCACGAGGTTGCGCCGCCGCTTTGCGGCCTCCGGATGCCGGACGGGCGAGTAGAGGTTCGGACCACGAATGATGCCGGCCAACAGCGCCGCCTCGCCCGTGTCGATCTGGCTCACGTCCTTGCCGAAGAAATGTTGGGCAGCACGTCCCACACCGTGGATGGCGAGTCCGTCATCGTGCCCGAAGTACACCTCGTTGAGGTAGGCCTCGAGGATCTCTTCCTTGCTGTGGCGGCGCTCGAGGGTCATGGCCATGGCCATGTCCCGGAGCTTTCGGATCGGCGAGCGCCGGGGCGAGAGGAAGAGGTTCTTGGCAAGCTGCTGCGTGAGCGTGCTCCCGCCCTGAACGAGCCGCAGCGCGCGCACATTGGCGACCGCCGCCCCAGCGATCCGTTTGAGATCCAGACCTCGATGCTGAAAGAAGCGCTGGTCTTCCACCGACAGAACGGCGTCCACCAGGTGTTGGGGGACCTCAGCCAAGGGGACCGGGATGCGCTCTTCCCGCGCCGAGCCGTGCAGGCTGCGGATGAGTTCCGGCTCGAGGCCCACGAATTGCAGGCGCCGGCCTCTCGCGTCCTCGACCGCGGTGACGGATCCGCCCCTGCCGAGGCGGATTCTCGCGAGCCCACCTGGGTCCAGTCGGCCGTGTCTGCGGAACGCCCGCCGCCCGATGACCCACTCCCGGGAGCCGCGGTAGTACTCGCCGATGCGAACCGAGCTTCGCCTGACCCGACGGTATCCGAGTCGCTGGAGATGGGCCTCGACGCGCTCCCGATCGAGCTGCAGGCCCGGATAGAACACGATAGGGCGGGCGTAGAATTGGGTTGGAGCCTGGAACATCCCCTCGTCCAGACGGGCTCTCACCAGCGCCTCCATGCCGATGGCAGCCGTCACGAGGACCGGCGCCGCTAGGATGATGCCAAGAACGGTCCTGACCTCTAGCCTGCTCCGTACCCACCCGCCGACGCGCATGCCTCGCTCCTGGTATGTAAACGATGCCTTCCCTACGAGATTGGATGCGCTGGCGTTTCTGATTGTTGCAACGGAAAGGGGGACTGGATACAAGAGAGGGCGGCCCAAGAATGGCCGCCCTCGACTTGCTGGTGACCTAGTTGAATCACCCCTTATGCTGCCGGCGACGAACTGCTCGGTCGCTCTGGAGCGCCGCCAGGTCGAGTTCGAACTCCTCGCCGTTCACGGTAAGCGTGGCAAACTGAGTTCCATTGAACGTGACCACGACCGTGCGTTCGCGGGTCGCGTCACCATCGGGGCCGTTCGTGATGACCACTGTGATTGAGCGGGTTATGGTGCCAGACAGCGGCCAGGGATTCTCAGCCCGCGGCACTCCCCTCACCACGGCCACTATAGTCCCCACACCGGACATGTCGTATGTTCGGGTGCCGTTCTCGTCCGAGTGTTGACTGCGCGTCACGGCTGTGCTGCTCGTACCGTTCCACGTACGCTCGGTCTCCTCGCCCTCCAATCCCGATACCGTTACGTCCCGGCTCCGCACGATCGTAGCCGTCCATCCGTCGCGCTCGACAGCACCGCTCATCTCGATCAGCATGTGGATTGATGCTGTGGTGAGGGGATCGTACGCGCCCTGCAGGTTCCCTGCCGCATCGAAGAAACTCACAGTCCGCGAAAAGTTCCTGGGTACGTCGAACGAGACGCCGGACGCCGCCGGTGAGGCTACGGAGATGACCATCTGCTGCAGGTCTTCCAGAACCGCATCCGCCGCCACAATCGCCACATCTTCGTCTATGGCCTGGTCCAGCTCGGACGGACCGTTGGCATCGTTGCAGGCAGCCAGGGCGAAAGTCGAAAGCAGCGCTAGGCCGCCGATTCGTGCCAGTTTCATGAAATTATCCTCCTCGTATGCGATATCACGAGCCTGGCACATTTACGCCATGCTCTGCCCGTGAGACGTTGGACCCCCGCCAGCGTTAAGCGGGCAATGCACCCAGATCCTAAGCTCTTCCAACAACTGGGTTAACGCCCTACTTAAATGCACCGAGCGCGTTCTGCAAACAGTGATCTCAATCACCCGTTCGCAGTGATCGATCGTCGGGGACCCCCTTTCGCCGGCCTCCCGGGCGCGCTCGACACCCCCTTGAATCTCGAGCGGCACGTTCCCATCATTCCTGCTGTTGCCTTCCGGCGGTACGACCCCACCACACGGAGTCCGATCATGACTCGGTTTACAATGCCCATCATTGTCCTTGCTGCGGTCTGCGTCGGACCCGCCGCCGCCCAAGGCCCCGACATTCACGACACCCGGCTGCTGAGCCAGCCGGCCATCAGCGAAACACACATCGCGTTCGTCTACGACGGAGACATTTGGGTCGCTGGGCGTGACGGTGCCGGTCCACGCCGACTGACCACCCATATCGGGACGGAAGTGGGGCCACGTTTTTCGCCAGACGGCGGTTGGATCGCCTTCAGCGGCCAATACGACGGCAACACCGACGTATTCATCGTCCCCACCGCCGGGGGGGTTCCACAACGGCTGACCTGGCACCCCGGCTCCGATGTCGTCCTGGGATTCACTCCCGACGGCTCGGCGGTGTTGTTCCGATCCGCCCGGGTGGTGCACACGAATCGTCACACCCAGTTATTCACCGTACCCCTCGAGGGCGGGATGCCCACGCGGCTCCCCATTCCGCACGCGTTCAAGGCAACCTTTTCCCCCGACGGCGGCCATGTCGCCTACGTGCCGCTGGGTGAGCGTTTCGGTGAGTGGAAGAACTATCGGGGTGGAACCGTCGCGCGGATATGGATCTACGACGTTGCGACGCACGCCGTCGAGGAGATCCCCCAACCGGAAGGCCGGAGCAACGACACCGATCCCATGTGGCTCGACGGCCGCATCGTTTTCCGTTCTGACCGGAACGGTGAGTTCAACCTATTCACGTTCGACCCTGCCACAAAAGCGGTAAGCCAGATCACGCGGCATGAGGATTTTCCCATCCTGAACGTGTCGGCGGGAGCCGGGAAGATCGTGTACGAGCAAGCCGGCTACCTCCACGAGTTCGACCCGGCAACGTCTGGTTCGGCGCGAATCCGAATCGGCATCGCCGCCGACTTGAACGAAACCCGGCCCCGCTACGCCAGCGGCAACCGCTACATCCGCAATGCCGCCCTCGCGCCGAACGGCGCCCGAGCGGTGTTCGAGTTTCGCGGCGAGATCGTGACCGTTCCCGCTGAACACGGCAATCCACGCTACCTCACCGAGACGCCGGCCGTCCACGAGCGCTCCCCAGCCTGGTCTCCCGACGGACAGTCGATAGCGTATTTCTCTGACGCATCCGGGGAATACGAACTCCACATAGCGAGCCAGGACGGGAAGGGCGAGGTGCGAACCTTCCCGTTGAACGGCGCGGGCTTCTACGACAACCCCCGTTGGTCACCCGACGGCAGCAAGATCAGCTTCAGGGACAACTCCTGGACTCTCTACTGGATCGACATCGAGTCGGGCCGGATAACCGAAGTTGCCTCGCAGCCGATCTACGGTCCCCTCAACACGCTAACCCACGCCTGGTCTCCCGACTCGCGATGGCTTGCCTATACGATCTCCTCGCGAACCTATCATCAGACAATCCACCTCTACTCTGTCGAATCGGGAGAGTCACAGGCAGTCACCGAAGGACTGAGCGACGCCGCCGAACCGGTGTTCGACGCAAGTGGCAAGTATCTGTACTTCTCGGCCTCGACCGATGCCGGGCCCGTTCGCCAGTGGTTCGCCCAGTCCAACGCAGGAATGCGCGTCACCAACGGCTTGTACCTTGCAGTCTTGGCGCGCGACGTGCCATCGCCGCTCAAGCGCCGAAGTGACGAAGCGGTAGGCGAGCAGGACGATTCCGAATCCGGCGACGATGATGCCGACGTTCAGGTACGGATCGACTTCGACGGGCTAGACCAGCGCATCATCGCCCTGCCGGTGCCTGCAGCATACTACTACGGGCTCGCACCCGGCACGGAGGGGCAGCTCTACTATCTCCGGGCCGATGCCATGAGCGGATTCGGCCAGCCCGCGGGCACGCCGGAACTCAAACGCTATCAGCTCTCCGAGCGAGAGGAGGAAACGCTCCTCGCAGACGCCACGCAGTTCCAGGTGACGCACGACTCCAAGAAGCTGTTGGTGCGGTCGGGCGACTCCTGGATCATAGCCGCTGCCGGCAAGATCGAACCGGGCAAGGGCCGCCTGGCCACCGCGGACATCGAAGTCCGCATCGAACCCCGCGCCGAGTGGGTGCAGATCTTCAACGAAGCGTGGCGCATCAACCGGGATTACTTCTACGACCCCAACATGCACGGGGCCGATTGGCCTGCCATGAAAGACAAGTACGCCGCGTTCCTGCCCCACGTTGCCACGCGGGCGGATCTCAACCGCGTCATGCAATGGATGTTCTCAGAGCTGGCGGTCGGGCACCACCGCGTCGGCGGCGGCGATCGGCTCCACGATCCCGACGACGTGCCCGGCGGATTGCTCGGCGCCGATTTCGAGATCAGTAACGGACGCTACCGCTTCGCCAAGGTATACGGCGGGCTCAACTGGAACCGCAACCTGCGCTCACCACTCACCGAGCCCGGTGTCGGCATAGTGGCGGGAGAATACCTGCTTGCCGTGAACGGCCGGGAGCTGCGACCGCCGGAAAACGTGTACAGCCGGTTCGAGAACACGGCGAACAAGATCGTGGAGATCACCGTCGGTCCTAACCCGAACGGGTCAGGTTCCCGCACCGTGTCGGTGGTGCCCGTAGCCAGCGAGGGCGGGCTCAGGAACCGGGACTGGGTCGAAGGAAACATCCGGAGAGTCCACGAGGCAACCGACGAACGGGTGGCCTACGTATATGTGCCCAACACAGCAGGGCCGGGGTACGATTACTTCCGCCGATACTTCTACCCCCAGGCCGACAAGGACGCGATCATCATCGATGAGCGCTACAACGGTGGCGGACAAATCGCTGACTTCTACATCGACATACTTCGCCGACCGCTGGTGAGCTACTGGGCCACGCGCTACGGCGAGGACATCAAGACACCCATCGCATCGATCCAAGGTCCCATGGCGATGTTGATCGACGAGACGGCGGGGTCCGGTGGCGATCTCCTGCCGTGGATGTTCCGAAAGTTCGCTATGGGCCCGCTCATCGGTAAGCGAACCTGGGGCGGTTTGGTCGGTACCCTGGGCTTTCCGGTGTTGATGGACGGTGGCTTCGTAACGGCGCCGAATCTCGCCATTTGGACGGAAGACGGGTTCATCGTAGAAAACGTCGGCGTACCGCCGGACATCGAAGTCGAGTACTCGCCCGCCGAGGTGATCGCCGGTCGCGATCCCCAACTCGAACGCGCTATCGAGTGGATTCTGGCGGAATTGGAACGCAATCCGCCCAGCCGTCCAACTCGACCGGCTTTCCCCATCCGTGTGCGGCGCGGGAGCGCCGGCCGGTAGAGGGTTGGGGTCCCTGGATTCCGTGGCTATCTCACTACGCCGAACGCTCAATCGCCGGTGACGAGGAAGACGGGCTGGCCTTGGAAGGTAGTGTAGGTGGGGCGCAGTCGGTCTGGATTGTAGTACTTCTCGACATCAACCACCTTTTTGGACGCGGTCACCACGTCGATGGGAACGTCGGTATAATGTCCACTGCTAAGGCTCACGAGGCGGCCCGAGCGACCGGCCAGGATCAGATCCAAGGCGATATTGCCGAACGCCATCGGCACTATCGAATCGAGCGCGTCAGGATCCCCGCACCGGACCAGATACCCTAATCGCTGGCTTATGACATTCACTGTCCGCCCGTTGTTGTATTGCGCCGAGCGCTCTTTGAGTAAGGCGGCTACCCTGTCGCCGATCCCGCCCAATTTGCGATGTCCGTATTGGTCCGTTTCATCTCCTTCGAACATCATCTTGTCCGCGCCGAGGAGTTGCGCGCCCTCCGAGATGAGCAAGACCGCGTACCGACTCGGATTGCGGGAACGGTCGTACGAGAGAAGTTCGGTGAGATGGTCGATGTCGAAAGGGTGCTCGGGAACGACGCAGCGATCCGCCGCGCCGGCCAGCGTCGGTAGCAACGCCGTGAATCCCGCGTACCGTCCAAAGACTTCGATGATGAGGAAGCGCTCGTGCGAACCCGCGGATGTGCGCAGTTGATGGGTCAGTTCGATGGTTCGCGTCACGCACGTGCTGAACCCAATGCAGTAATTCGTACCGGGAACGTCATTGTCCATGGTCTTGGGGATCGCGATGACCTTGATTCCCTCTTTGTGCAATCGGTGTCCGTAACTCAACGTGTCGTCGCCGCCGATGGGAACGAGATAGTCGATGCCCAAGAAGTCGAGGTTCTCCAGAACGAGCGGCGTGACGTCGTTGGTTTCATCCACGTAGGCGCGGGCCGCGCGCTCGGGAACACGGCTGCGGGGGAGGTGGCTGGGACGCGTGCGGGACGTGTGAAGGAACGTGCCCCCCGTCCGGGCGGAGCGGGTTACGAGGTCTTCGCCGAGTTCCACGACGTGCTCGGCGTTGTCGGCCTGCGCATCAGGGGTCAGATCCACCAATCCAGCCCATCCCCGGCGAATGCCGAGCACCCGGTAGCCCTCACGAAGCGCCCGCACCGTGATGGCACGGATCGCCGGGTTCAACCCCGGAACGTCCCCACCGCCGGTGAGAATTCCAATCGTGCCTTTGCTCTTCGCCATCCTACACCGTTCTGGAAATCGCCCTAGCTCGTAAGCCGAGCAGTGTAACAGCGCGATCGCCGGTCATAGAACTCTTTCCAGCAACTCCTGAAGGGCACCATCGCCAATCTCCTCTAGTTGCTGTGCGTTGGGAAGTTCCTCCTCCGAAAACTCGAGAAACTTCTCCTCGCCAGTCTTCAGATTACAGAACCTGATTCCCGGGCGCATGGTCTCATCCGGGATGTGGTCCACCGATGCTCCAAACCGAACAGGGGACTGCCAGATCGCAATCCACTTATCGTCATTCTTGTCCTTGAAACGGATGACCATCTCCCCTCGCCCGGTATGTAGGAACGCGATTAAGGGCCCTAAATTACCTCTGTCGGCGGCCTGGAGTACCGAAATGTACCGTCGTCGGCGTAAGCCCTGGGCCACCGCCTCCACATCCTTGGGTTCGAGGGCTGCTGGGGTGCGCGCGTGCCGGCTGGTGGCCCTGCCTGATCCCGACCGCGCGACCGGCTCGCGGCCGCTGATCCACTCCGGATCATACCGGAAGCAGCGGGTGGACCGTCCACTCAGGCAACTCTACTTTATAGGACGGCCGATTGAAATTCCTATACCGGCGGAACTCAAGAAGATCCTCGTTGACAAGGTACTCGACGACGCCCCTTGTCTGATCTCCGGTGAGTTCGAGCACCTGGCCGACTTCGTACACGTTGACCTCACTGAAACGCGTCCGTCGGTTCGCTCGTACACGGCGAGGAGAAGGCGAGTTCTCTGAGCTTGCCTCTGTGCTATCGAGTCCATGTCGCTACCCGACGTTGCCACCTAACCGCTCTGCCCATCAGCTCCGCTCCGACGCTCCTGCCCACTACGCCGATCGCGCTGGCCAATGGCTCTCGGTACGAGATTGACGACACGGCGTTCGACGCCGGAACGACGTTGGAGACCGCGCGAGGACGTGAAGGTGATCTTTTGTTCTACTTCCCGACATGATGCCCCAGAACGCGCCGCGCCGCCAGTGAGCCGGGACTATCCGTGGCATGCGCTGGAGGGGGTGTATTGGGGTTGAGGGTGGTGTCAGGGCAGCACGGCCAAAGCCCCGAACGCCTGTCACTACCCGATGCTGCCGCATCTATCCCACCCACGAGAGCCCCTACTACGGCCCCGGCGGCTGCCCCAATTGTTGTCCCAATTACTGCGCCAGTCTTTACAGCGTTGCCCATTCGCGAGGGCATAACTGGACTTGGGTCCATCCGTGTTACGGAGGCGAGGGGAAGCATCAAGCCGCTTTGGAGCACGATGCTGGAGCGTGCCCGCGCATGGGGTTCAAGCGGCGGCGGTTGCTCTTGGGCCATAGCCTGGTAGACGCCGTGAAGGCGATGACGATGAGCGGAACAATGGTGAGGTGTTTCAATGGTGGGCTGGCTGGGAATCCCCGCCCCGGCCTTCGTGCGACCACCGCGGAACGGCCCGATCATGCGCCAATGCATCTCGTTGAACAGGTCGGAATCGTATTGTTGAGCGATCAGCTGCGGCTGGTAGCCTGCCATCGCAACGAAGCTAAGAACGATTGGAAGTCCGACGTTGCCAAGTCGGGTGCATCCCGTCAAGGGCTGGACGCCTACATTCGGGAGTCGTGGGGGTCGATAAGACGGTAGCCATCTCTTTCGGTTCGGGTTCGGCGTGTCCCGCCCTTATGAGGGCGGGCTCGGCCAAGAACTGAAGTCCTTAAGGACTCACCGGGGCCGAGCCCGGGCTCGTTAGCCCGGGACTCCCACGCAAAACGGCCGGTCATTCGACCGGCCACTTCGGGCGTAATACCAACCATGGGGTCCCTTGGTTCGTCTCGATTCGCAGCACCATCCGATCCAGAAAAAGAGCCGAACGACGAGTCGCTCGGCTCTTTTTGCGCAGCGAAATGGCTGCAGATACCCCACACCTTGTAAGCTATTCTCCGCCGTGTAGGGACGCAAGCGCGATACGAACACTGGGGAAGTGCGGTGGGTGCCGGCGCCGAGATTCGAACTCGGACGGGCGTATGCCCCGATACTTGTGGGGTATCTGCGTCTACCAATTCCGCCACGCCGGCACCCGGCTCAGCTGGCGGCCACGGTTTCCACGGCGCAGGTCCGTCAAGCGTCTCCGATCCGCTCCCTAATCTCACGTCATCGAGAGTGTGGGACACAACCATTCCCACGCACTCCTAACCATTGGAATACACGTCGCTCCTCCCCCGTCGGCTAGAGGGGAGACTCCCGCTGCGCACACGAGATGCGCATCGTCGCCTTCATTACCCAACCCAGCCCCGAGTGATCGACCGGATTCTAACCCACCTGCGCCGCATTGCTACGGAGCTTTCGCCCAACGGACTGTGATTCCACCGCGTTTACCGATTTCGCCACGCCAGCACCTACCGACGGCGAATTCCAAACGCCCCAGGCCGAGCCGCAACCCGAACCG
>JADFIT010000090.1 GCA_022566515.1 Gemmatimonadota bacterium | reverse complement strand
TCTGCGGCGTGATTTCAGCGCTCGGCAGCCGCCAAGAAGTCGAGGACCCCGCAACAACGGCGGCCAACCTGGGCAATCTGGTGAAGAACTACGGGATCGACTCGGTTCATTTTTACGATAACAACTTTTTCCTCAAGGAGGATCACGCCCAGGAACTCTGTGAACGGCTCACACCTCTGGGGATTGCGTGGTGGTGTGAGGCCAGAATCGACGCCATGCTGCGGTTCTCGGACAAGACCTGGAGCATGATCAAGCGGGCGGGCCTCAAGATGGTCTACACTGGGGCGGAATCAGGATCCGACGCAGCGCTGAAAAAAATGTCCAAGCGTCTCACGACCGAGGAGACATTGATGCTCGCCGAGAGGACGCGGTCGTATGGAATCATCCCGGAGTTTTCGTTCATGTTCGCAGACCCTGATGACCCGGAGACGGACATCGAGACGACTCTGGCGTTCGTGCGCCGGCTGAAGCGGGTCAATCCCGACATGGAGCTGGTTGCATACTTCTACACGCCGACCCCTCAGCGGAGGGGGACCTACGGTAACGTCGACCCGCTGGCCAACACTCCGGATACGCTCGAAGAGTGGACAGAGCCGCAGTGGGTGCAGTGGATGATGCACCTGGATCCGGAAGTCCCCTGGATGCCGCACAAGCTCAAGGCGCGCGTGGAGGATTTCGAGTTGGTCCTCAAGAGCCGTTTCCCGTCGGTGCACGACACCAAGACACGACCTTGGGGCAAGGCGCTCGCGCGCGTACTGGCGCAGCGCCGCTGGAAGCGGGGGGACTACGACAATCCACGGCTGCTCCGCGCGGTCCGCCGCTGGGCCCGCACGGAGGCCGACGACCGCGAGGAATACGGGCATCTGCGCCCGCCTGGGACCGACCGAAAATGACGTCTCGGGCCGGCAGCCCCCTTCCCGCCCGTGACGCCTATCGTCTGTGGGCCCCGACGTACGGCACGGAGAATCCCGTAACGGCGCTCGACCAGGTGGCCATCGAGAAGCTCACGCCTCCGCTTGCTGGGTTATCGCTGCTTGACGCGGGATGCGGAACCGGGCGGAGACTCCCCGACCCGGTGCCGGCGGGGCCGAAATTCGTCGTCGGGATTGACCTCGTGCGGGAGATGCTAGCCGCGGGCCGTAATCAGCGGCCAGACACTTGCCTCGTGGCTGGTGACTTGGAGGCTCTACCCATCACACGGGATACCTTTGACGTTGTCTGGTGTCGACTGCCGATAGGACACCTAGCGGCGATCGCACCTGCCTATCGCGAACTGGCCCGCATCGCCCGCCCGGGAGCGCGCCTAATTGTGACTGACTTCCAACCTGCCGCCATACATGCAGGTTACATACGAAGTTTTCGGGACGCGTCCGGCAATAGGTGTGTAGTTGAGCACCATGTCCACGAGCCGCTCGACCATGAACAAGCAGCGGCCGGAACTGGCCTGTCGCTGGAGGCACGTCTCGATTTGTGCGTCGGCCCAGAGGTGCGACAGTTCTACAAGAACGCTGAACACCGCGCGCTTTATGAGCGGCAGCGAGGCCTCCCTGTAGTGCTCGCACTCCGGTTCGCCCGTTGAAGTTCCTCCTACGCACCTCTCTCGGTGAAACCATCACTATCGACGGCGCCAAGATCGGAGCCTCCGGTGCGCGGGTGCAATTCGCAGTTGACCTCGGGCACGGTCACCTACGCCCTGGGCTCATCAACGCACATGATCATCTCTATCGCAATCATTATCCGCGATTGGGGTCGCCACCATACCGCAGCGCGTACGAGTGGGCCAAAGACATCCACAGCCGTTTCGCGCCTCAGATAGAGCGGGCCGAAGCTCTTGAGCGAGGCGACGCCGTGTTGTTCGGCGCGCTGAAGAACTTGATAGGCGGCGTGACCTGTGTAGTCCATCACGACCGCTGGGATGCTTCGTTCTGCAATCGATTCCCTCTCCGGTTAGCACGGGTCAGAGTTGCCCACTCGTTGCGGCTTGAACGCAACCTGACGGAGGCAATAGCCGGGGACCGGTTAACGCGACGCTTGGCGTTGAGCATCCACCTCGCCGAAGGAACCGACAGGGAAGCTGCTGACGAGGTACGTGAAGCCGGGCGCAAAGGGATCGTGAACGATCAGCTCATTGCCGTTCATGCGATCGGTGTAGACAGCCAGAGCATAGAACTCTTGCGCACCGCCAAGGCTGCCGTCGTGTGGTGCCCCACCTCCAACAATTTCCTGTTCGGGAGAACGACCCCCCCGGCACTCTTCGAGGCCGGGATCGACGTGCTTCTAGGCACCGACTCGCTCCTGACCGGTGAGGGCACACTCCTCGATGAGCTACGCCAGGCGCGGGAAACCGGGTACATCGACGATGAACGCTTGCGACACGCAGTCGGTACGGTAGCAGCCCGAAGACTAGGACTTCAAGAGCCTACTCTCGCGCCGGACAGCGCTGCCGATATTGTCTTCCTGCGCCGTCCCCTATTCGAAGCGCACCCACGAGACGTCGGCTTGGTATTAGTAAGAGGGAAACCCAGGTTTGGCGACGTGGAGTTCGCCGACGTCTTCGACCGCAGTGCCGTGCCGGTAGAGCCGCTACAGGTGGGAGGTATCCCGAAGCTGGTCGCGGCGCCGCTCGCCACTGTCGCGGCCAAGGTGCTCGAGCTGTCGCCGGAGTGCACTCGAATCTTCCAATAGGAAACCTGCTTTGCGACGACTCGGGCGCTCTAACCAAGGGAGGCTTTGGCGTCCCGCACCACAGCCTCGGCTCTGCGGCCGCGTTTCCCCGGGCGCCATAGCCTCGTGGCCAGCAGCGCCACGAGCACGAGACCAAACACGATGGGGCGCCGCGTGTCCGCCTTGACCAACCACAGGTAATGGAGCACCCCTCCAGCCGCGCTGACGTACACGAGCTGGTGCAGGCGATTCCAGCGCCGCCCGCCCAAACGCTTCACCCATCCCTTGGTCGAGGTGATCGCCAGAGGCACCAGCAGCATCAGGCTGGTGAAGCCCACAGTTACGTACGGTCGCTTCACTATGTCCTCGAGGATCGCTGCCAAATCGAAGAAGTGATCGAACACGACATAGATGGAGAAGTGCACCAACCCGTAGGAGAACGCGAACAGACCCAGCATTCGGCGAAACTGAACGACCACTCCCCACCCGGTGAGTCTGCGCAGCGGACTCACACCCAGAGTGACCAACAAGAAGATCAGCGTCCAATCACCGGTGCGATGGGTTATCTCCTCGATGGGATTGGCGCCCAAGCGGCCCTGGAAGATGTCGGCGACGATCAGCGAGACGGGCACGAGACACGCCGCAAAAATCACCGGCTTGCCGATGCGGCGGACCCACTTGGACAACGACATGAAACTCAGAAGTTTCGCCGAAGATCCATTCCCGCATAGAGATGTCCGACTTGATCGGCGTACCCGTTGAACAGTTGCGTCTTGCGCCTCTTGAACAGACCAGGAAGACGACGCTCCCGCTTCTGGCTCCACCGCGGGTGATCAACTTCGGGGTTCACATTGGCGTAGAACCCGTATTCGTTCGGCGCCACGATCGCCCATGTGTTTTGCGGTTGGGTTGCCCGGAAACGGATCCGTACGATGGACTTGATGCTCTTGAAACCGTACTTCCAGGGAACCACCAAGCGGAACGGCGCTCCGTTCTGGTTGGGAAGATCTTCTCCGTAGAGCCCCGTGGCGAAGATGGCCAGCGGATGCATCGCCTCATCCATGCGTAACCCCTCCACATACGGCCACGGCAGCACCCGCCCGCGCTGACCCGGCATCTGCTCGACGTCGTAGAGCGTGTGGAATTCCACGTACTTCGCCTTCGAAGTCGGCTCGAACCGGCTGATCAGCTTGCTGAGCGGGAAGCCACGCCATGGTATGACCATCGACCACGCCTCGACGCAGCGCAGCCGGTAAACGCGGTCCTCAATCGTGATACCGCGGAGCAAGTCGTCGAGATCGTACTGTCCCGGCTTGTCTATCTCTCCTTCGACGGTCACGGTCCACGGGCGGGGACGCAGCGTGTGGGCGTTGCGTGAGGGATCCTCCTTGCCGGTGCCAAACTCGTAGAAATTGTTGTAGGTGGTGACGTGCTCGTAGGAAGTCAACGGTTCGTCCTGTACGTCTTCGTCCCGTCGTCCCGTCGCCGCACGGACCGCCCACGGCGCCGCGGAGCCCGCCACCGCAATCGCACCAAAGGCCACACCGCGGCCGATGAACTTGCGGCGATTTATGTAGGTGGATTCCGGTGTGATATCGGAAGACTTGATGTCGTCCGGTTTCCTTATGAGCATCTCAATACCCTCGCGCTACAGAGGCAGATGTCAAAACACCAACTCAAGCATGTAAGTTCCCTCTCCCCTCTGCCCTCTCCCCTCTGCCCTCTCCCCTCTCCCCACTCCCCACCCAACCTGTCCCGGCGGCTACGTCAACGCAACCGCTCCGGCCTAGCCCCGAATCCTCCTCAGACGCCCCGCGGCATCCGCTAACAGCTCCTCGGTTTTGCAGAAGGCGAACCGCACCATCGTGCGTCCGTCTTGGGGACGGCTGTAGAAACTGGATCCCGGCACCGACGCGACGCCGACCTCCCGGACCAGCCGTTCGGCGAACTCATCATCCCGCTGGGAACTGATGTCGGAAAAATCGGCGAGGATGTAATACGCACCTGCTGGTGGAGCACAGCGGAACCCCGCCTCGACCAGGCCGGTATGCATCAGGTCCCGGCGGGCCCGATACGAGGTCGCAAGCTCGCTGTAGTACTCGGGTCCCAGGGCCTCCAACGCTGCGGCGACGCCTTCCTGTAACGGCGCAGGCGCCCCCACCGTGAGAAAGTCATGCACCTTGCGAATGGCATCGGTGACGTCAGGTGGTGCAACAATGGTTCCGATGCGCCAGCCGGTTACGCTGAACGTCTTGGACGCGCCGCTGATGGTGATCGCCCGGTCGTGCATGTCGGGAAGCGTCGCAATCGGGATGTGCTCACCGTCGTAGAGGATGTGCTCGTAGATCTCATCCGTCACGGCGTACGCGTCGTGCTCGTGACACAGCTCGGAGATGCCCTCCAACTCCTCCCGTGAGAAAACGTGTCCCGTCGGATTGTTCGGCGTGTTGATGATGATCGCCCGGGTGCGTCTGGAGAACGCGGCGGCCACTCGGTCCATGTCCAGCGGTTGCCCAAGGGGCATCGGCAGAAACACAGGCTTCGCTCCACAGAGAATGGCATCGGGCCCGTAATTCTCATAAAACGGCTCCAAGACGATCACTTCTTCACCGGGATCGACAATGGCCATCAAGGTGGACACCATCGCTTCTGTCGCGCCGCAGCACACGGTAATCTCGGTTTCCGGATTCACGTCCAGGTCATACCACTCGGCGTACTTCCGCACCAACGCTTGGCGCAATCGCGGCGCACCCCAAGTCACCGAATATTGGTTGATGTCGTCCCGGATAGCCTGCACCGCAGCCTCTTTCAAGACCTCCGGAGCGGCGAAGTTCGGGAAACCCTGGGCCAGATTGATCGCGTCGTGCTGCGTTGCCAGTCGGGTCATGCCCCGAATGACGGATTCGGTGAAAGAGTGTGTTCGGCGAGCGGTTACCAGGGAGTCGGGAGCGTGGAGCCGGGAGCGGGAGACGGTCATCCTGTTCTACCGCCCCGCTCCCTGCCTCCTGCTCCCTGCTTCCCTTCTAGGAAGAACCTCACAGTTGTGCCAACGCCGACATCACTCTCGGCCCGAATGGTGCCGCCCCAAGACTCCACCAACCGCTTGCAAATCGCCAGACCCAAACCGGTACCGCTGGTCGTGGTGGAGAATTTCGGCTCGAAGACGCGCGGCAGATCCTCAGGCGAAATACCCGATCCGTTGTCCCGCACACCAAACGTGATTCGTCCATCGGCTTGCCTCGCGGCCTCGATAACGACCTCACTGGCACCGGCCCCACGGGCATTCTCCACCAAGTTGATCAGCACTTCCTTGAGTTCATCCTTGCGAACCATCCCGAGGGCGACGCCGGCCGTCCGCACGGTAACCATGGTACCACTTCCCATGGTATACAACGACGCCGTCTCCCGCGCTATTTCCGCCACATCGACCAACTTGAGTGGTTCCGCCTCAACCGGGGGTGCGCCGAACCGTGAAAACGCCCGGGCGATGGCGTCGAGACGTTCGATTTCGGCGAGGATCTGCCGCGAGATTCTTTGCAACGCTTCGTCGAAGTCCCCCTTTTTATCCCGATGAGCGCGTTGCAAGTGTTGCACGCCGAGCCGGATGGGGGTCAGCGGATTCTTGATCTCATGTGCCACCTGTCGCGCCATCTCGCCCCAAGCCAACACGCGCTCCGCCACTGCAAGTTCGCTGGCATCGTCCAGCGCGAGAACGCACCCCCGCTCATCGGTCTCGAGCACGGCGACCTGGGCCCGGATGCGTTTGTCGCCAACGGTGAACTCCTTGGCGTCCGTTTCGCGCTCCCCGTCGAGAAACACGCGCACCCAGTTCCACAACTCCTTCCACTCCGAACCGGTCTGCCGATCTACCGGTTCGTACGGTGACGGATCGACTCCGAGCAGTTGGATCGCACTCGGGTTCGTGGTCGTCACCCGTAGGCCAGCGCCCAGAGCCACAACGCCCGTCGCGACGTTCCGCAGAACCGCACCGGTGAAGTTCAATGCGTCCCTCAACGCGGCTTGATGGGCCGTCACGTCGGCCGCCATCTGTTCGAAGGCACTCACCACGGGAACGAACTCGTCTGGCATCTTCGGGTCGAAGGGAGGCAACTGTTTCCCACTACCGATCACCACCGCCGCGTCTCTCAACGCCTGTACCGGTTGGGCCAGCTCGCGCCCCGCGATGGTCGCCAGCCCGGAGGCGGCCGCGAATCCGATGAGGATCACCAAGACCAACCCGAAGAAGATGTCCTGCTGGTCGTGCGAGAGGCGCGGTTCATCGACCAAACTAAGAGCAGCAAGAACCAGCGATTGCCCCGTCAGGCTGGTGAGGGCCCGATATGCTACTCTCGTTCTCCGCCCCCCGATGTTGCGATCCACCGTCGCCTCGCGCTCTAGGCCGCCCCCGAGAACGATCTGTTGGAACACATCGGGGAACAGGTATGGCTCTACAAGACCCAGTTCGGCCAGCACTCGGGCGCTCGAGTGCAGCAGCTTGCCATCCCCGTACAGCAGCAAATCGGCGTCCAGCTGGTTGGCCAGATCGTCGAGCCGCTGCTGGCTGCGGTAACCGATGACGGCGAAGTCCAACTCCGCACCCCCGGCATTCTGGAGCGTTTGCCTGATGACCAAGTCACGAGTCGTCCGGATTTGGGCCCGAAAGCGGCCCACGCTCCAAATGCCCAGACCCAGAGTCGGCATGAAAAAGAACAGGGCCAGCACTAGCGTCAGGCGAGTGCGGTATGACCCGCCTTTCATGGAACGCCAGAGGGATTGGGGATCCAACTTCAAGCGCCCCTGAACCGTCTCTCCCAACAGGACGAATAGCGCGGCAAGCACGGCATTGAGACCGACCAGGAGGGCACCGCGAACCAGCAAGTCTCCCATCCCACCCAAAGGCACGCGAACCTGAAGGTCGCTGAAGCCTTCCGGGAAAGCGATCGATCGCTCCCCCATCACGACCCTCCCTTCCTTGCGCCACTCCAGACGCGGTGCCGCCGGCGTAGCGGACATCCCGTTGGCTACGAAAATCTCGTACGGGGGCAGGGTCAGCCGTTCTCCCCGGAGGAAGCGGGCCACCCTAATGGGAGCTATGGCTCGGGAACGCGGGCCCACCACCACACTCACCACACTCCCGTCCCCGAACGGGACGGTGAGGAGATAGTGGCCTCCCGGTACCACGGCCAGCTCTTCGATGAGGGGCCCCGCGCGGCCCACCGCGTTCCTGGCACTGATCTCCACCTCGATCCGGGGAAGGGACAGGGCCGCGAGTTCGAGCTGTGCTATTCGCTCTCCCTCGGAGTTCCAGATGGCAAGGGAAGCGGGGTAGTCGTCACGGCTCAGCGACGACCGCTGCCAGCGAGCGTAGAGCCCGGCAGCATTGCTTGGCACAGGTTGGGACTGCAACGCGGTCCCGAACTCCTCCAAGGCACCCAGCGCTATGGGATCGACCCGATCCGCCAACCGGCTGATGTCCCGCTCGGCGTTCAGCACCCTCCCGTCGAGCACCGCACCCCAGATGAAGAGAATCACGGCCGTGCCGGAGACACCCGCACAGGCCGCTATCACCCTCGAGCGCCTGCCTGGATGCACGGCGAAGAACATGGCGGGAATCCATAGCGCGAGATACCACAGGGGCCATCCGGCAAGCGGATCCCACAGGCGGAGGCCCAGAAGGCCCGCGGCAAAAGCCAACCCGCCGGCCGCCCATGCGGCCCACCATCTGAAGTGACCCACACCCGACACCCGAACGCACAGCGCCGCAACGGCAAGCGTCGCGGTGCCTACCAGCGACATCGATGTAGTCCAGATAATCCATGTTCCCAAGCCGACCCCTTGCTCCGGCACGGTCACGCCACGGGACAATGCGCGGAGGACAAAGGGCGATATGACCACGACCGCCCCCGCGATGGGCAGCAGCGTGCCGCGCCACTTCGGGGCGGACCTCCCCCACAGGGCGACGATGAGTACCAATGCCACGCCGGCCAGCACGACCAGGCCACCCGCCGACGTGTTCAACAAGCCGAACGACGATAAGAAATAGGTGCGAGGCGAAAACAGAGGCTCCAACCAGAGCCTCGGCCCCAGCGGCGTCACCAGGAGCAATACGGCACCACCGGCCAGAGTCCAGAACCGGAGCCGGGAACCCACGACGACGAAGAAAACCACCAGGGTCATTGCCACCGCCACCGCCACTCGCCTCCCACCACGCTCCAACATCATGAGCTTCAATGTCCCCTGCGTGGGAGGCACCGGCTGTACGGCGAACAAGGTGTCTGGCTGTACATCTATCGAGTTGCAGTCGGGGACGCAGTACTGGAAAAAGTCCCTGCCCCGCCGCTCTGGGCCCGGAGCTGAGAAGCGGAGTTCCGATCCCGTCAGGCGAGCAAAGCGCGCCGCCACCGTCGCATCTCGATTGGGAACCGCACTGTCTCCTGCGAGAAGCAACTGGGCCACCGCCTTCTGGCCGTCGCGGGTGCGCTCGGCCTCCAACACCACGTAGAACGGGGTTATCTGTGCACGGAGAGGCACGCCGATGGGGACCGGCGGAATCCGGAGGTTTCCCGCCCAGGCCCACGGTTCACCGGTACGGCCGAACACTACGACACCGCGCTCGGGGCTTCTCGCCGCGAGCCCGCCTTGGAGCATCGAAAACATCTCGGAGCGCGATGACGCCTGGAGGTTGGCCCCACGTTCGGCCAGGGCCTCGACGATGGCCACGGCGTCTCCCAGCGTGATCTCGAGTTGGCGGGTCGCCCGCTCGACGAGTGACGTCCGCACCTCTTCCCAGTTGTTCTCGATGGCGGCTACCTGCCAGGATGCATGCAGAGCCGCCCCGGAACCGGCGAGTCCCAACACCGAAGCGGCCACCTTGACCGGCCGGCTCGTACGCGCCGCTAGGACAGTGGCACCAAGAGCAAAAACGGCAGCGCTCACACCCCAGACACCTTCCGGATATAGCAGCCAGAATCCGAGCGCCACGATCAGCGCGCCGATCCAGATTTCCCAAAGTGCCCAGGGGGTTGCCTTCAATGACCGCCTATCGAGTGTCAACGGAACCTGCGATGCTTCGAAGTCTCATGACCCACCGTATATCTTCATCTTTCGAGACTATGCGCAACCACCTGATTCGTCACGCCCTTTCTGTAACGCTTCTTCTTGGGGCACTCGTCTCACCGGAAGCGATCACGGCCCAGGGCCGGGCATCCGACCAAGGAACCCTGCGTGTCAGGATCGGCGCAACCGATGTGGCGCGGGAAGAATTCTCCATCTGGCGGGGACGCTCCGCGAGCGGAGGACTCGGCTTTCGCATATCGGCCACCGCATTCTACCCCCCGCGCCGAACCAAGGTCACCATCTCTCCTTCCGTCGAGCTGGGACCGGATTCCCTCCCCCGGGTGGCCCAGTTCCCGCCGATGACCGGGAGCAACGTCCGCACCGTGGCCCAGTTCGGACCGAGAATCTTCATATTGCGGAGGTTTTGGACCGGCGGCGAGAGCTTCAGAGAGCATCCCGGCGTAACCCGAAACTGGGTCGTCGACGATTCGGTGCTGGCTCTCTACGCCGTACCCCCGGGCACCCAGACAGGACCAGTGCGCTTGGTATCGCCCCGACAGGGCTGGCGCACCGATTATCAGCTGACCAACCGGGGGCTGGAGGAAACCGCAGTACAGGGTAGGATCCGAGAGCTGCTGCACCTCGTGCTGAGCGCCGGAACGGATGTCCGCCATCTGTGGTACGACAACGACGGCCGGCTGATGAAAGTCGAAATACCGGCACGGCGGTTAACAGCCGTGCGGCTGCTCGATTCCGCGATGCCCGGCCGTTAGCGCCACACGGCGAACCACGGGGCCGCTCCACGGTCAAGCCCACCCGGTGGGGCATGGAGGCCCCGAAACGAGGGAAAACGACCATTCGAGTCACTTGTACAACCAGTCATGTATGTCTCTATTTCCCACGCGATTAGCGAAGTGCACGTTACGTCGCAGGATGAAACTCCGTCCGGTATCGTGGCGTATAGATCAGCAACCCCAGTCATGCACAGAGGAAATTTCAATGAACGTTCGTGTCATCCCATTGCTCGGCATCATGCTGCTCGGCGCCGCCGCCGCCGGGGCCGCACAGAACCGACTGCCGTCCATACCCCAGACCCTGTCTTTGGATGACGCTCTCGGTCTGGCCGAGAGGTACAATCCGACCTACCGGCAGACCGCCAACGATCGCGGGCCGGCGGCTTGGGGGGTTCGGAACGCGTATGCAGCCTTCATCCCGAACCTCACGGCGAGTTCCAGAGCGACGTTTCGGGGTGCCGGCGTCCAGCGGTTTCTCACGACCGAGTTCCGGCAACCCTCTGCGACGATCGGATCGAGCTACAACCTGACCCTGAACTGGACCCTCGACGGGAACACTCTGCTGCAGCCAGGCGTGCAGAAGGCCGCGTTGAGCGCAACGGACGCATCCATTGACGCGGCTTTGATGGCCCTTCGTACCGGCATCGTACAGCAGTACGTCGCGGTGCTGGAAGCGCAGGCACAGGTGAAACTTCAGGAGCGCCAGGTAGAGCGCAACGTCGAGAACCTTCGTCTCTCGCAGGCCCGTTTCGATGTGGGCCAGGTGACGATGATTGACGTTCGACAGGCAGAAGTCGCCAAAGGCCAGAGCGATGTCAGGCTGTTGCAGGCCCACCAGAGCGTGATCGTCGAGACACTGCGTCTCTTTCAGCAAATGGGGGTGCCGGCGCCCGAAGATCCCACGCTGGTGACGCTTTCGGACACATTCCCGGTAGTGGAGCCGACATGGAAGCTGGAAGAGCTCCTGGCGGAGGCGGACGCATTCAATCCCGACGTAGGCGCGCTCCGTGCACAGGAAACGTCGGCCGAATGGGCCGAGCGCTCGGTGAAGTCGCAGTGGCTTCCCAGCGTCAGCCTCGGTGCAACGTGGTCGGGGTTCACCCAGCAGTTCACCAACGGTGACTTTCTGTTGGAGGGGGCGCAAACGGGAGCGGTGGCCAGCATTGCGGCTTGTAACGACGCGAATATCATTAATCAAGACTTGATATTGCGACTGGGATTGGATCGAACCATCGTCCCCGACTGCACTAAGGAGTTCGGCCTCAGCTCCGACGCCCAGGCGTCCATCATTGCAGGCAACAGCGTGTTCCCTTTCAATTTCACGAACAACCCGTTCCAGGCGCAACTCTCGATCCGGCTGCCGATCTTCGATCAGTTCGACCGGAACCTTCGAATCAGCCAGGCATCCGCGGCTGCGGAGGATGCCCAAGAGTTCCGGCGCGCCCGGGAGTTGCTGGTTCGCACGGATGTGAGCCAGCAGTACTACGGGTTACTGGCGAACTACGAGTCGATCGCGATCCAGGCCAACAACCGGGTGCTGGCCCAGGACGGGTTGCGGCTTGCCACGGAGCGGTACCGGGTGGGTGTCGGGACCTTCTTCGAGCTGCTGGACGCGCAGTTGGCTGCGCAGCAGGCCGAGGCGGACTACGTCACAGCAACGTTCGATTACCACCGCTCGTTGGTGAGCCTGGAGGCCGCAGTGGGCCACCGGCTTCGTTAGGATTCGGAACGCCGCACGCGACAAATTGATTAAAGTCAAGGACGAAATGGTACGTCCACATTGAATGAAGGATTGATTCTTAGGGTATGACGAGCCGCCGCAAGAAGATCGTGATAATCGGGATTGTCGTGCTGGCCCTGGGTGGCGTGATTGCTGCGCAGATCGGCACTGGCGATCGAGGTATTGAGGTCCGCATCGAGGAGGTGGGGAGTCGCGACTTGGTGGCGACGGTGGTTGCCAGTGGCAAGATCGAGCCGAAGCGCTCGGTAGATATCGCGTCGGACATCACCGGGCGCATCGTCTCCATCCCGGTGGAGGAAGGACAATTCGTCCGTCGCGGCCAACTCCTCCTCCGCATAGACCCAACCCAGTTTCAGGCCTCGGTACAGCGCGCGGAGGCAGCTCTTTCGGCGGCCAGGGCATCCGAGCTCCAGGCCATCGCCAATCGGGAGCAGGCCAGACGTGCCCTCGATCGATCGCTGGAGCTGCACAGCCGGGATTCCAATCTGGTGACTCCC
>JADFIT010000089.1 GCA_022566515.1 Gemmatimonadota bacterium | reverse complement strand
AGATCGACGGGATCTGGGACTTCACCGAGGTGTTGATCATCTCGGCGCTCCTGCAGGTGTGCAGCGATACCGGGTCGTTCAACTTCACCCAGAACGGCAGCACCTTCACGGCAACCGGTAACCTTGTCGGGAGCTGCGTGGGTCCGACCGATTCGTCCACGAGCGGGGGCGCGTTCACCATCTCGGGCGGAATCATCGACGGCTCCACCCTTTCCTTCCGGATCGACGACGGATGCGTTTACCGAGGCACGGTCATCGACGGCCCACCGAGACGCATCGAGGGATCGAGTGGCTGTTCGATCAACCTCGACGGCTCGTGGGAAGCGGTGCCCGCCAAACCGGCGGAGTCGCTGAACCTGATCCTCGATTCCGCGAGCGCGGTGGTGGGACAGACCGTCGTCCCGAGCGTCGTCGTACACGACACCCGGGGCGCGCGGATTTTCGAGCGGCCCATCGACTGGACCTCATCGGCGCCGGGCGTGGCAGCCGTTGGCCAAGGGGGCATCATCGTGGTGACCGATGCCGGAACGGCGACAGTCACCGCGTCGCTGCCGGGACTCAGTGACAGTATCCACCTGACCGCCTCGTTCGTGAACTTCGTCGCCGTGGACGCCGGGTTCTATCACACCTGCGCCATCGGGACGGACGGGACACCGCATTGCTGGGGTGTAAACGATGTGGGGCAGGCCGGCCCGGACCTCCGTCTGGCGCCGTGCGATCGGTTCCCATGCCTATGGGCTCCCGCCCCCGTTCCCGGCACGCCGGCGCTCACCGCCCTCAGTGGCGGTTTTCAGAACACATGCGGCCTGTCAACCGCGGGAGGCGCCTACTGCTGGGGCATCAACTGGGCGGGACAACTCGGCATCGACATCCAGACGGCGACCAGTCGGACTGCCGTCGCCGTGTCGGGGGGCCCATCATTCGACAAGATCAGCGTTGGCACCAATCACGTCTGCGGCATCGCGGCCCAGGCGTCGGCTTACTGTTGGGGATTCAACAGCCGTGGCCAACTCGGCAGCAGCGTCACGTTCAGCACAGATCCCATCGCCGTGGCCGGTGGACTCGAGTTCGCCACTGTGACCCCCGGCGAGGAACACACCTGCGCGCTCGGGATCGACGGCGCCACCTACTGCTGGGGGTTCAACTTCTTTGGCCAGCTCGGCATCGATTCCGTCACGGAGACGGACGCGCCCCGCCCAGTCCGGCAATCACTCGACTACACGATGGTGAGCACCGGTCGCCACTACAACTGCGGTCTCCTCGGCGACGGCACGGCGCACTGCTGGGGTAACAACCTGAGCCGCCAACTGGGTGTCGATTCCGTCGAAGTGTTGAGCATCGATCCGGTGCCGGTGAGCGGCGGGTTTACCTTTGTCACGATTGACCCCGGCCCACAACACGCCTGCGGCATCACCGACGAGGGAGCGGCCTACTGTTGGGGGAGAAACGTGGAGGGCCAGCTCGGCACTGGGTTCACGAGCGCTCTCTCCGCCACTCCACTGGCCGTGGCCGGTGATCTCGTGTTCGTCACCATCACGGGTGGGTCGGAGCATACCTGCGGTCTCACGGTGGACGGCGTCGTCTATTGCTGGGGATCGAACGACTTTGGACAGTTGGGCAACGCCGCGATGGCGAACAGCCTCGTCCCCACCCGCGTCGTGGGCCAGCTGTAGGATGTAGTGAGCAGTGCAGCTGAAGCCATGAGTGACTTCCTTGAACGGTTGACTGCCGCCCCTACGGTCGCTTTCGACGTCGCTACGGTACGCCGCGACGCGTCCACACCCGTTACCTCTTTCGAAACCGGCGCGGGAGATGCAGTCTTCTGCGAAACACCAACCGCATCCACAGACACTCGAGACCGGAAGAACCCCATGCCGATCCGCTCCGCACGAGTGACCCTCGTGTCCGTCCTCACGCTGGTTGCCCTGGGACAGGGCCTCGCCGGACAAACCTCCGAGCAACTGTCGCAGGTCGCCGCCACCCTCGAACTCCGCCCGATCGGCCCGGCCGTCATGGGCGGCCGCATCGCCGACATCGCCGTGCACCCGACAAAGCGCAGTACGTGGTACGTGGCCGTCGGGTCCGGCGGGCTCTGGAAGACTACGAATGCCGGCATCACATGGACGCCGATCTTCGACGATCAACCCTCGTACTCGATCGGTGACGTTGCCCTCGATCCGACGAATCCGGAGGTCGTGTGGGTCGGCACCGGCGAGAACGTGAGCGGGCGACACGTTGGGTGGGGTGACGGCGTCTACCGCAGCCGAGATGGTGGACGATCCTGGCAACAGATGGGACTCGAGCGATCCGAACACATCGGCAAGATTCTCGTGGACCCGCGCAACAGCGACGTTGTGTTCGTTGCCGCGGAGGGCCCGTTGTGGGCGGCGGGTGGTCATCGCGGGCTCTACAAAACCACCGACGGCGGCGCGACCTGGGTTCAGGTGTTGGAAATCGATGAGAACACCGGCGTCACCGACGTGGAGTTCAACCCGGCGAACCCGGACGTGATGTATGCCGCGGCTTACCAACGGCGGCGGCACACCTGGTCGCTCCTGGCCGGCGGCCCGCAGTCGGGCATCTACAAATCCACCGACGGCGGCGATACCTGGCGGCGCGTGGATGTGGGTCTCCCCAGCGGCGACATGGGAAAGATCGGTCTCGCGGTTACTCCAGCCGACCCCGAGCGGGTCTACGCCACCATCGAAGCCGACGACTCCGAGCGTGGTTTCTACCGATCGATGGACCAGGGCGAGAGCTGGGAACGTCGCAACGAGTACATCTCCGGCGGCACCGGCCCACACTACTACCAGGAAATCGAGGCGTCCCCCCATGATCCCGACGTCGTCTACCAGATGGACGTCTTCATTCAAGTAACGCGTGATGGCGGTGCCAGCTTTTCCAACCTCGGCACGGGCCGCGAGAAACACAGCGACAACCACGCCATGTGGATCGACCCCGACGATGAGAACCACTCGATCGTTGGAACTGATGCAGGCTTGTACGAGTCGTTCGACGACGGTACCACCTACCGTCACTTCGAGAACCTTCCGATTTCGCAGTTCTATTTCCTTGCCCTCGACAATAGCGAGCCGTTCTACAACATCCTCGGCGGCGCACAGGACCTGGGCACGCTGTTCGGCCCCGCGCGCACGTTGAACGTCGAGGGCGTAAGAAACCGGGACTGGTACGTGCCGTTGGGTGCGGATGGCGCCGATGTCGCGTTCGATCCGAACGATTCACACACCTTCTACATCGAAACACAACAGGGAAACCTGTACCGGTACGACCGCCGGAGCGAAGAGGCCTTGGACATCCAGCCACAACCCGCGCCGGGCGACGCTCCGGAGCGCTGGACCTGGAACGCCCCCATCCTGACCAGTCCGCATGCGGCCAATCGCCTCTACTTCGTATCCCAACGGGTATGGCGAAGCGACGACCGTGGTGACTCGTGGACCGCGATCAGTGGGGACCTCACCACGAACCGCAATCGCTATGAACTCGAGATGATGGGCCGCGTGTGGAGCGTGGATGCGCTCTACCACAATGGCGCCATGTCAAAGTATGCGACGATCACGGCGATCTCTGAATCTCCCGTCACCGAAGGCGTGCTCTATACCGGAAGCGATGACGGACTCATCCAAGTTACGGAAGATGGCGGCGCCAACTGGCGTCTGGCAGGCAACCTCCCAGGCGTGCCCGAATTCTCGTTCGTCAACGATATCGAAGCGTCCCAACACGACGCGAACATCGTGTTCGCGGCAGCCGACGCACACAAGACGGGCGACTTCAGTCCCTATCTGTTCCGCAGTTCCGATCGTGGGCGCAGCTGGCGCTCAATCACCGGCGACCTTTCGGCGGGAACGATCGTATGGGCGATTCAGCAAGATCACGTGAACCCCGACTTGCTGTTCATCGGGACGGAATTCGGTCTGTACTTCAGCGTGAACGGAGGAACGAACTGGACGAAACTCGGTGGATCCCCGACCATCCCGTTTCGCGACATCGAGATTCACCGCCGCGACAATGACCTCGTCGGCGCGAGCTTCGGCCGCGGGTTCTACGTGTTGGACGACTACACGCCGCTTCGCACCCTCGGGACCGGCGCGGTCGCAGACGGGAGCACCGTCTTCCCCGTTCGGGACGCGTGGTGGTACATCCCCTACGTCCCGATGCAGGCGCGAGGAAAACCGACAGTCGGCAGCACCGACTATTCGGCCGAGAACCCACCCTTTGGGGCCATGTTCACCTACTACCTCGACGATATTCCATCGACGTCGCGTGACACGCGCCGCGAGGCGGAGCGCCAGCTTCGAGAACAGGGTGCCGACGTGTCGTTCCCGGGGTGGGACGCACTGCGCGCAGAGGCCATCGAAAGCGGTCCCCGTGTGCTACTGATGGTGCGGGACGCGCAGAATCAACCGGTACGGTGGATCGAAGGCCCGACCGAGAAGGGCTTCCACCGGGTACACTGGGACTTGCGGCGCCCCCCTCCGAACCCGATCGATCTCGTGGTTCCCGACTTCATCCCTCCCTGGGCCGGCTCGCCACAGGGCCCGTTGGCTCCACCCGGGCGTTACACCGTCGAACTCGTCCTCATCTCGGGGGCAGGGGCCGAGGTACTGGGGACCCAGCAGCCGTTCGACGTCAAACCCGTTCCGACGGCGCCACCCGGCACCGACTTCGTCGCGGTGGCGGCGTTCCAGCAGGACGTCGGCGAACTGATGCGCCAAGTATCCAGCGCCGGTGAAGCACTCGCTCGTGCGCGTGACCGGTTGCGACATATGCGCGTCGCGCTACTCGAGACCCCACGCGCCGGCCGCATCCTCTTTGCCCAGATGGACGACCTCAATGCCGCCCTCGTCGGTCTCCGAACGCGCCTGAACGGTGATCAGATTCGAGGCAGCCTCAACGAGACGAGTGTCCCCTCCATTCGCGGCCGAGTCGGCCGCGTGGTGGCGGGACATTGGAATACACGCCAAACACCAACAGCAACCCACCGGCGAAACCTCGAGATCGCGCGGACGGATTTTGACGGCTTCCGGACGGATCTGACGGCGGTACTGGAGACGACACTGCCACAGTTAGAGGCAGCGCTCGAGGCCGCGGGCGCACCTTGGACTCCCGGGCGTCGCTTACCAGGCGGTTCGTGATTCTCGATGTTCGTTGTGGGACTTTGGGACTAGGGAAGCACAGCTTTGGCGTCTCGACTGAATTCGGCACAACTGGGTGTGGTCGCCTCAGGGCGCGATCAACATGCACATACCGGAGCGCTGGGGCGTCGTCACCTTTCGAGCGTTCCCACCTTCCGGAAGTCACAAATGAAGCGAAGAAAATTCCTGAAGACGGGCGGCTTCTTCGGTAGCACGAGCGTCGAAGGGCCTCGGAAATCGCCTCTCAGGCCCGTATCTTAGGCCTTCATGGGCGCCCAGCTCGACCGTCTCAAGACAGCTCTCGCCGACCGCTACGCCATTGCCGAAGAAATCGGCAGCGGCGGCATGGCCACGGTCTATCTAGCCGAAGACCTGAAACACCACCGCAAGGTGGCGGTGAAAGTCCTGCGACCCGACTTGGCGGCGACGCTCGGGCCCGCACGGTTTCTGCGAGAGATCGAGGTAGCGGCGCAGCTTCATCATCCACACATATTGCCCCTCTACGACTCGGAAGATGCCGACGGCTTCCTCTACTACGTGATGCCGTATGAGGAGGGGCAGTCGCTGCGCGAGAAACTGGCAAGGGAGGGCGAGCTACCCGTCCCCGAAGCCGTGCGGATGCCGCAGCGGGCGGGGAACCGCGTTTGCTCATACGATACGACGACCCGGCGAGACAAGTGTTCGTCTATGGCTTTTCGGTCGGCGACGGGAAGGTGCATCTGACAGTCTCGGAATTCGAGAGCGACATCTACGTGATGGATCTCGCGATTAATTAGGGGACGTCGCTTCCCTCGACCGCACGAGGAGAGTCTGCGACAGCGGCCCCGATTGTCCCCCACTGAGGACGCTTCGCAGATCCTGGATCGCGTGCCCAAAGCGTGCATCTCGTTGACAATCAACGGCTTAGCGATTTGGAACCTCATCTAGCACCGAGATTGCATTATGAAACGGCGTACACGAAGCCACAGAGCGCCGCCCCACGATGAACTCACCCCGGGCGCGCTGCGTTACAAGGGCATAGATAAAAAGGAAGACATCATGAACGTGAAGAAGCTGCTCATCCCGATGTTTGCGCTCGCACTCGGCACCACCGTCGCAGCACAGGCGCAAGACACGGACGTCCGTGCGGCGGCGGAAGACTCCGTCCGTCAGGGCGTCACCATCAACGTCGTCAACAACAACTGGCTCGACATGCGAGTGTACTTCATCGTCGGCTCGGTTCGTTACCGACTGGGAACCGTGAACGGATTGGGTCGGCAGACCTTGAAGATTCCGGCGAGCGCTGTCCCCTCGAACGGGAACGACATCCGGTTGGTGGCGGTACCGTTCGGTCGACGGAGCGCGACTTACACACGCGTCGTGGTCGTCTACCCAGGTGACGAACTAGAGTATCGCATTGAGTCGAGGCTGGCCCTGTCCAACCTGTTCATTCTGTAACCGCAGATACCCAGACCAGAAGCAACGGGACGCGCCGCAGGGAGTGCGTCCCTTTTTTTGTGTGCCACGCCGAGCCGCCTCTCAGGAAACAGGTCATTCCGTCGGCGAAGCCGCCCCCCTGACCCCTGACCCCTGTCACGTACCACCTCCATATGTTGTGCCCGAGGCGATTTGGGCATAGCATATGACATGTGAGTTTCACACGGGAGCGGCACATATGACCCACATGGTACCCGATCTGGTTGATCTCACCGCGCCGACATGGAGCCCGCCCCACGACCTCGCTGAGGTCGGTGGAGTGGGCACGCTGCCCGGCCGCGCCGGCATGTCGAGGCGAGATTTCATCAAGGGGGTCATTGCTTCGGGGGCGGTGGTTTCGGGAACCGCGTTTTTGGGCGGTTGCGTAAGACCAACGGCTGCGGCGCAGGGGACGGTCGAGCGGCTGGTGTCTCTCAACGTCAATGGTCAAGTACGCAGGGTTGACGTCCTCCCCCAAGAGACACTCGCGATGACACTGCGCTATAAGCTCGGCCTCACGGGTACCAAGCTAGGGTGCGATCGGGCGGAGTGCGGTGCCTGCACGGTGCTCATCGACGACGTGAACTACTACTCGTGCTCGACGCTGACCCATAGGGTACGCGGGCGTCAGATCACGACGGTCGAGGGGCTGGAGAGCCCTTCCGGTGAGCTGCACCCGGTGCAACAGGCATTCATCGACGAGCTGGGTCCGCAGTGCGGCTTCTGCACGCCGGGGCAGGTCATGTCGGCCGTGGCGTTGTTGAAGGCCAATCCGAATCCCACCCGGGAGGAAGCTCGCCAGGCGATGTCTGGGAATCTGTGCCGATGTGGCGCCTACGATCACTACCTCAACTCGATCATGCGCGCGGCGGCGCGGGGGGCTTGATATGGCCGATCTGCTAGGCAAGAATTTCGTGCCACCCGACGTGATCGGGAAAGTGACGGGCCGGGCGAAGTACGCGGAGGACTTCCGCGCGGACGGAATGCTGTTCTGCCGTCTGCTTCTGAGCCCGATGCCCCACGGCCGGGTGCGCAGCATCGATTCGTCCGAAGCGTTGCGGATTCCGGGCGTGGTGGCTGTGCTGACGGCAGACGAAGTGCCGTCGATCCCGGCGCCGGGAAACCCCATCCTCACGAATGAACCCTGCTACGTGGGCGAGCCGATTCTGGCCGTTGCGGCCATCAGCGAGACTATAGCACAGGACGCGATCGCGAGGATCAAGGTGGACCTGGAGCCGTTGCCGTTTACGGTGGATCCGCTGGAGAGCTTGCGGCCTGGGGGCCCGAATGCGCGTATCGGCGGCAACACCGTGATCCGGCGGGAGGGCTTGCAGGAAGTCAAGTGGACGGCGGAGGACTTCGCGGCGGCCGAGGATGGCGCGTTGCCGATGGGCAAGCCCACGACCGAGTGGTCTTACGGCGACCTCGAAAGCGGTTTTGCGGATGCGACTCTCGTGCTCGACGAGACGTTCGTGACCGCGGGTCATTCCCACCACTCCATGGAGCCGCGCAGCGCCATGGCGTATTGGCAGAACGGCAAGTGCTATCTGCACGGATCGTGTCAGAGCCAGAGCAGCGCCGTGCCGGGGGTCGCCAGATACGTGGGCATCGAGCCCGAGAACCTGGTGTTCGTCGCCGAGAACTGCGGCGGTGGATTCGGGTCGAAAGGCGGCGGGTATCCCATCATGTCCATCCCCGCGCACATGGCGAAGAAGACCGGCCGGCCCGTCATGATGCGCATCAGCCGCGCCGAGGAGTACTTCCTCGGATCGGCACGACCGGGTTTTCAGGGGCGTATCAAGATCGGCTTCCGAGCCGACGGACGGATAACTGCGGTCGATTTGTACATCGTACAGGAGAACGGCCCGTACTCCGGATTCAGTGACTTCACGAGTGCCGCGGGCGCCGTGTCCATCGTCTATACCCCGTTGGCGATGCGTTTTCGGGGCATTCGAGTGTTGACCAACACACCGCCGAGGGGGGCCCAACGCGGACCGGGCCAAAACCAGATCGCGGCGGCCGTCGAGCCGCTTATCGACAAGGCGGCACGGCAACTCGACCTCGATCGGGTCGCCATCCGACGCATCAATGCGCCGGACAACGATTCCCGATACGGTGGGAATCAGGGTCCCATTACCAGCGCGTACCTGCGCGATGCACTCGACCTGGGAGCGAAGAGATTCGACTGGGAGTCCAGGAAGGCGCAAAGCGGTAGACGTCGCGGATCGAAGGTGATGGGTGTCGGCGTAGGTCAGGCCTTTCACTCTGCGGGCTCGAGCGGATTCGACGGGTTGGTGCGGCTCGCGCCCGACGGCAAGCTCTACATCCACACCGGCGTGGGTAACCTCGGTACCTACTCGTACGGATCAACGTCGCGCGTGGCGGCAGAGGTTCTCAAGTGCCGCTGGGAGAACTGCGTCATCGTGCGCGGGGACAGTTCGCGACACTTGCCGTGGAACCTCGGTCAGTTCGGCAGCAACACGTCGTTCACCATGACGCGCACCAACTACGCGGCTGCGATGGACGCCGTCCGCAAGCTCAAAGAGATCGCCGCACGGGATCTGGGTGGCTCGCCGGACGATTACGACATCGCCAACGAGCGCGTGTTTGCGCGGTCGAATCCCTCTCGGTACCTGACGTACGCCGCGGCGGCGCGGCGCGCCATCCAGCTGGGAGGAAGATTCAGTGGCCGCGAACTACCGGACGACATCAATGGCATGACCAGAGCGTCGGCTACCGCGCTCGCGGGAACAGGCCTAATCGGTGTGGCGAAGGACAACCTCGAGCGCACGGGTACGGTGCCGGCCTTGGCGGCAGGGTTCGTGCAGATCGAACTCGATCTCGAAACGGGCAAGTTCGAGATTCTCGATTATCTCGGCGTGGCCGACTGCGGCACGGTGCTGCACCCACAAAGTCTGGCCAACCAGGTCAAGGGTGGTGCCGTCATGGGCTTCGGCATGGCGACTCTCGAGCGCCACATCTACGATCCCCACTACGGTTTGCCGGAAGTCATTGGGCTGCACCAGGCAAAACCCCCCTCGTACATGGACACGCCGCTCAACATGCAGTGGGATGCCGTGAACAAGGCCGATCCGCAAAACCCGGTCGGCGCCAAGGGAATTGGCGAGCCGCTGCTAGGTTGTGCGGCCGCCGCGCTGTTGTGCGCAATATCCGACGCACTGGGCGGTCACTACTTCAACCGAACGCCGGTCGTTACTGATATGATCATCAACGCCGCTTCGGCGAAGACGCAGTCCCACAAACCGCTGCAAGTCAACACGGCCTGAGGAGCTGACTCATGCTCAAAGACATGATGCCCCATTTCGAGCTGTTTCAGCCCGCGAGTCTGGACGATGCGTTGGATCTCGCGGACCGCTTGGGGGACGGCGGTTGGCCACTGGCCGGCGGGCTCGACAGTCTGAATTCGTTCAAGGATCGGTCGAAGCGGATCGAAGCGGCTATCGACCTCGCAGGCATCGCCGAACTCCAGGGGATCAGAGAAACGGACGACGGGATTGAGATCGGCGCGATGGCGACGCTCACGGAGATCGAGCGTCACCCGCTGATTCAAGAAAGGTACGGCGTGCTTGCGGACGCGGTGCGCCAGGTGGCGACTCCGCAGATACGCAACGCGGGCACGCTGGGTGGCAACGTCTGTCAGGACACGCGTTGCTGGTATTATCGCTACGGCCTCGCCTGTTACCGGGCGGGGGGCAACGTTTGCTATGCAGACACGCCGGGAGCGATGAACCGAGAGCACTGCATCTTCGGTGCCGATCGCTGTGTAGCGGTGACCCCTTCGGACCCGGCCCCTGCGCTGGTCGCGTTGGACGCCGAGATGGTTATTCGGAACGCGCGTGGCGAGCGGGTAGTGAAGGCCGAGGACTTTTTCATGGAGCCCTCGATCGACATCACGCAGATGACGGTGCTCGAGCCCGGAGAAATCCTGACCGCGATTCGGATTCCGGCCACTTGGGCAGGTGCAACGTTCTATTTCGAGAAAGTGGCGGACCGGAACACGTGGGACTTCGCACTGGTGAGTGTGGCCGCCGCGATGACCCTCAGCGGGAACACGATCGACGACATCCGGATCGTCTGTGGGGCCGTGCAATGCATCCCGCGGCGTTTGACAGATGTGGAGCGAGCGGTAAGGGGGAGTCCGAAGAACGAGCAGACGGCGGAACGCGCAGGTGCCCTAGCCGTGCGCGGAGCCAAGACGCTCAATTACAACCACTTCAAGATCCCGCTGATGGAGAATCTGGTGAAGCGGGCGATACGGGACGCTTGATGGGCAGTGAGCAATTCGATTTTTGATTGTTGAGTGTGTGCGCCGTGGCTCTTGGGCCGTCATCGGAGTATAGTGCGACGGTACCCAGTTTGACTTTGCTACTCCAAATAGGTCCAGGAACCAATGCTTGCACTTGCGCTGGCCCTCCAGATCGCCGCGGTCACCGGCACCAACACGGATTCGGTGCTCGCCACGGCCCGTAACTTCGTTCGCATCTCCGATCGGCTCGCCACGTCGGGACAGATCTACGCCGATCACATCGCCGCCATCGCGGAGGAGGGATTCGAGGTCGTGGTGAACCTCGCGCCGGCGGATTCGCAACGGAACGGCAGGGAGGGATTCCTGGTGGCTGAACAGGGGATGACCTACATCAACATCCCCGTATCCTGGCAGGCGCCGGCCCGTGAACACCTGGCCCTGTTCCTCTCCGTGATGGAGGCGAATCGCGACCGGAAGGTGTTCGTGCATTGCTTCGCGAACATGCGGGCGTCCGCCTTCACCTACCTGTATCGCACGTTGGTGGAAGGTGTGGATGCCGACGAGGCGCGAGAGTATATGCTCGCCGTGTGGGATCCGGCATCGGACGAGCGGTGGGGGCAGTGGGATCGACTGATCAGGGACGCGGAGGCGGCTGAACGCTGAAGCCCCGAGGGTTGGTCCTGTGCGGGGGTTTGTGTTCAGGTGTGTCCATGATGCAGGCGTACGGGTATATTCGCGAGACCATACTCGCTACCGCATGGTGCCGTGCATGGACAGACAGACCGACTACCGCGGGTTCTCGATCGACGCTCACCCGCGGCAGCTAGACACTCCGATCCCGTGGAGCGTAGAGATCAACATCATCGCCCGTAACTTCGACGGGACGATCGAGATGCGAGACTATTCCGCCGAAGAGACCTTTCCCACCGAAGAGGAAGCGATCGCGGCTTGCTTCAGCTTCGGGCAACAGATAATTGACGGTGAGTTGCCGGGGTTGGAACCACCACCGCGCCACTAGGCCAGGTCTCCCATCTCCTCGCCCCGGGCATGTCCGCCTCGGCCGGCGCCCGACTGCCATCCTTGCCCATCCACCCTAGGGTTCTGAATTCAGTCCCGTGACTCGTCCCAAATCAGAAAGCTACGACGAAGCAGCCAAGAAGTGGCAGGTCCTCCTCCCCACACCCTCTCCCCTCTCCCCTCTTTCCTCTATAGTGCGCCCGCCGGTGACGTAGGGCACGGCGTCGCCGAGCCCCAACGCCCAGGTTGGGTGTGGAAAGTTGCTGCATTATTGGAGGTCGGAAGATGGCAGACACCAAATCTTGGCAATCCAGAGTCGTCACGTACCTATTGGGGCTTCTCCTCTTAGCCGGCATTGCTGGCGAGGTGTTCGTGCTTTACGCCGTTGAGGATCCGGTCTTGCGTGTGCGCCTTGGGATCCTGTGCATCGCTGCGATCGCCTGGCCCCTCGCCATGGCGGCGAGGCGACCCGCCCTGGCGTCCACGCAGGCGCCCGCCGTCCGTCACCGAGGTCGGTTCTTTCTCCTGCGGAGGCGTGTCGAGGAGTTCCTTCGCGAGGTGACTCGCCTCAACTGGCTCGTGCTCGACACGAAGCGAAGTTCCGGCATTGCCCGTGGCAGGCAGTTCGAGATCGACACGGTCAAGCAGGACTTGCGGGACTTGCTCGACGAGATATTCCGCGCCGCCGGACAACCGGGGGCCGAGCCGGAGTCGGACGCGCCTTTCAAGGAGCGATTCAGTTCGGCGTTCCCCGCCGTGGGCGACTTCGCTCCCGGTATGAACCTCGATTTGGACGAGAGGCGGACGGCCTAGCGCCGTAGAGGTTCCCGGTCCGTCGTTGGGTGGGGCCACTTCGCCCCCGCCCCCCTTCGTGGGGTGCGGGGGTTTTTGGTATTAGGGAAGGTTTGGGGATGCGGTTGTCATCGGAGGTGGGCTAGGTGCCGCGACAAGCC
>JADFIT010000088.1 GCA_022566515.1 Gemmatimonadota bacterium | reverse complement strand
CATCGATTACCCGTCGCCCGACGGTGGCGATCCGTGCGTCTCATCGGCGCGTGCCTTGCGCTTGGGATTGGTGCCGGTGGGGCGCGAAACGAGGTCGCCGGCCAATCCGAACTGGGGGCCATCGAGGGCCTGGTCCTCGACATGCAAGGACTGGTACCGATCGCGCAGGCGCTCGTGGTGTTGAATGGTGGGTTGTACCAAACGCTCACGAACGCCGGTGGTGAATACGTCCTCGACAGCGTCCCGCCCGGCGAATACAAGATCTCGGTTCGCCGGATCGGCTACGAGGAAGTCGTCGCGGAACGAGTCACCATAGAGGCGGCGACGCGGCATCGGATGGATTTCGCCCTCGAACGGGCGGCGATCAGCCTAGAGGAAATCCAGGTCAGCGCGGCCCGGCGCACCACGCCCGGCGCCACGCGGTCGGCGTCGGTACTCCGCTCTGAGGACCTCCCCGACCAGGGAGATATTCTCAGCGCGCTCCAAGGCCGGATTCCTGGGCTGAGAATCAGTGGCCGCCACGATGACATGCGAGTGCGACTGCGGGGTGGGATTGCGGAGCCAATGTTTGTCATCAACGGCGTCGTGGCGAGGCCGCCGCTCCGGTTCTACATCGGCGCGTCAGAAGTGGAGTGCATCGAAGTTCGGCGTGGACAACAAGCCGTACTGGAGTTTCGCCCCAGCTCGCAGACCAATGTGTACAACGGTGTCATTCTCATCTGGACCAAGGACTCCGGTCGCCAAATGACGGGAGCCTGCTCGAGGTAATTATGATAAGACGTTGCTTCTGCGGGCTCGCGATCGCCGTCACCGCCGGGTTCGTTTTGACGACACATGCCGAGGCGCAACAGACCGGCACTCTCAACGGCTACGTGAAGGTTACCGGCTCCGGCGCTCCGGTCCAGAACGCTCGGGTGGAGGTGGTGAACCTCGATATCCTCGTCACCACCGACGAACGGGGCTACTTTACCATGGAGCGCGTTCCCGAAGGCTTCTATACGCTCGTGATTCGAGCACCCGGGCTCCAGCCCAAGATCGTTCCGGCGCTACGAGTGCGCGGCGGCGCGATCACAGAGATCACCGTCGAAATCAATCGCGCAATCACGCGACTGGACCCGGTCGAGATCACGGCGCGGGACAACGTCGATGGACGCGCCACGGGAAACACGGCGGTGATTCGCGGGGCCGACATTCCGCCCGACGGCGATCTCATTTCGCTGCTGCAGGGACGTTTCCCGGGATACCGCTTCCACGTCGGAGGGGTGGTCACCGGCGTAACCGGCCGCCGCGTGCTGTGGATTATCGATGGTGTTCCCGTGCGAGGAACCCTCGAGATGAGCGTGAATGCGTCGGACGTCGAATGTATCGAGGTGCGTAGGGGAGCCCAATCGGCGCTTCAGTTCACGCGCGTGAACGACGAGGTGTACGACGCGGCTATACTCGTGTGGACAAAAGGGAGCGGCCGACGCGTTTTCGGCGCGTGTGCCAGTGAGAATTAGCCCTTCGGCGGATGGGCGGTCATGAGCGCAGATTGTGTCGGTCTTGCCTCCGCGGCAGCCGGTTGAGCGGCTTGATCGCCCGAGTGGAGTTACGTCTACGGTAGGGTGTGACGCAGCATGAATTCGACGATGACCTCCGAGGCATTGATCTCGCGACTCGTCAGGCCAAAATCCGGGTCGAAGGCTACGCTCGAACCGGGCCAGGTATGACCGCCCCCCTCAATCGTGTAGAGGATGAGGTCACACCCATTGTAGGTGTCGCGCACCACGGTCGTTCCGTCATCCTCCGTGTCTGGTAGGTTCTCGACGACCGGGTTCAAATCGCAATTCAATTTCAGAGCCCAAAACTCTACAGTTTCCCGTATGGACAGTGTGAACGACGAGCCGTTCCGTGGATAGCTCGGATCTTCTGTTCCGAGGATGAGCATCATCGGGAGGACGCGCTGTGGGAAACACTGCTGGACAAATCTTGGGTAGGGAGTTGCGCCCACGGTCAACACGGCGGCGATGCGGTTGGCCAGTAAACAGGCGAGCGTTTGCGTCATCATTCCACCCTCAGAGAACCCGGCGACGTATACTCGGTTCTGGTCGATTGGCAACTCCTCGCTGATGTGATCGATCAAGGTGTTGGTAAACAAGACGTCGTTGACGAGGAGTCGGTCGGCCAGGGTTAAGCCGCTCCCGGTCGCCCAACTTGGCTCCGTCCCGAAACCATCGGGGTACACCACCACGAGCCGTTCGCGGAGGGCAATATCGTCGAGCCGGGTGATGTTCCGAGACGCGGCGCCCGTGCTCGCTCGCCCATGGTAGAAGATCAAAAGCGGAAGCGTGCCGCCTTCGTCCACCATTGGGGGGGGAACGAAGATCTCGTAGGTCCGTTGCAGCCCGCCCGACCACACGAAGCTACCGAAAACCCCTTCTCCTTCAGGGGGGCCGACCTCCGTGTTTTCATTCGGCGGATCGAGCGAGCACGCGGCGAGTGCTGCGACGGCAATCAGGAGGGGCGATTTGTGAGTCACCCGGAAAAAACTACGCGTGTGGCGCAAGTTCGGTAGCCTCCTACTGTCTCGAATAACGGTTCTCGCCGCAAACTCGAACGCACTCCCAGCGCTGCGGCCACTTCGTTGGCCGTAAACGCATATGAAACAAGACGTTATGTCCTCGCCACTCCCATGGCAGACCTCCCAAACAAACGGTGCGGGGCAGCCCTTGGGGGTCCAAACTACATCATGACGCTAAAATATGTAACCAAGTACTAGCGCGACGCCGTGAGGGTTCCGACGACTTGTCCCAACGCGTTCTTAACGAAAACCTCAAACGGAGATTGCTGGGAGAGAAAGCCCTCCACCCGTCGCTGAACTGGTTGTCCGACGCCCGGGCCGGTCACATATTGGATCACCGCCCGCAACCTATTCCCGGTCAAATATCCGTCCACGCTCACATCGATGGGGCTTCCCCACGTTCCAATCACGAAGGCGGAGAAGTCCGTGGAGTCAGGAATGGAGCGCGCGAGGTACAAGTCCCACTCTACATCCACCGGAAGGCCATCAACCGTCCCTTGCATCCGATACGTCCCCTCCCGAGGATCATCCAGTTCTGCGATCACGCGGAGAGGATTGGTCTCTGCCACGAGGCTTCCGAACACGCCGAGCCCTCCGTCCAGATGGTTGACGAAGCCCCGGCCGCTCAAAGCACTGTTGGAAGACCGAACGAAGTCGAAATAGTTCTGGTCCGTAAATGCCACCGACAGGTCGTAGAAGCGACCGGCCCGAAACACGTCGTCGCCGGTGCCGGGCCGAAAGAGATCCACGAGGTCGCCCGGAATCGTGACCGCCGTGGAATCGACGAACAGCGAAACGACTCGAAGCCGGCGAGAGGAAGCCAGCAGCGGGCGACGGCGCACATCGATCTGCAGCGCGCGGCCGAAGAGCGGCTGGATCTCGGCTTCGAGTGTATCGGTGTCGCGGTTGAACTCCAGCTCGGGGCCTGGCAAGACAACCGAGGCGTCGCCGTGATGAAGCAACATCTGCTGCACACCCACGACGATCGTTTGGCCGGTGACCAGCACGCCCGAAGCGTCCACTCGCAGCACCAACGTGTCACCAGGACGCATCGTGGGACATCCCAGCGGGGCCCAATACAGTCCGTCGACCGGACGGATGCCCAGTCTCTGGGGATCACGCGCGAACGTCACCGAGCGACCACACGGATCGCCGGGGAAGCTCCGGTTCTCGATCGTTACGGTGGCGTCCGCGATGGGCGTCTGGGGGTCGTCGAATGGAATCTCCCCCGGCGTCGATTGCCTAGGCTCGTCTCCCGTTAGCGACCTTTCCACGACCACCCATTGGTGGTTCAGATCCGGACGCATGATAGCCAGCACGACTACCACGGGATCACCTGGTGGCAACACAACCTCGGAAAGCTCGCAGCCACCCACCGCGGCCACGACGGTTAACAAGGTGAAGAACGCTCGCCGCGGAGTTCGGTTCAAAACACGAACTCCAGGCCGAAGCTCGGAAGTAGCGGCAATTGCGAGATACCGGTGCGCGTCGCGGGCCTGTCGTCATAGTGGTACGTGTAGACGAAGACATTGCGGCGGTTGTAGATGTTGGCGACCTGGAAATACGGACGCAGAATGCCACCCCACTTGTTCACCTCCCATCGGAGGCTCACGTCCAGTCGGTGGTAACTGGGGTAACGCGCGCGGTTGCGTCGCGTAGCAGGAATCGGTTCATTCTCGAAGTCCTCAAACGCGTGAATGATGGCGTTGTATTCCCGATGACGCCATTCCCCGACGAAGTCCGTGTACGGCAGCGGCGACCCGAAGCCCCACCTGACTCCCATGGTGCTACCAAGCGGGCCGTCGGCTCGCAGTACAATGTCCAGGGTATGGCGGCGGTCGTGCGCCGGAGTGAATTCCTCCCCGGCGGCCACTCGGCTCGTCTTGGAGAAGCTGTAGGCCAACCATCCGTGCAGCTTTGCACCGTATTTCCTGACCATCAAGTCGGCGCCCCACGCGTCACCGTCGGCGGTTAGGAACTCGTCCCCTGCGAGTTTGAAATCCTGCTCCAGGTTTCGAATCACGAGGTTACGAAACCACTTCCGGTATCCCTCGAGCGAAATCGAATATGAAGCGCCGAACCATTTCTCAAAGCCGAACACGAGGTGATCCGAACGCGCGACCGGTAAAAACTCGTCCGCTCCGACCCAAACATCGAACAAGGCAACGGGAATGTCGTGATCCAACAGCGAGTGAATGCTTTGGTAATACCGTCCTGCTGAGCCGACGAGGGCGAGGTCATCATCGACAAAAACCTTCATGCTGACCCGCGGCGCGAAACTCGTGAAACCACGACCCTCCACACGTTCGAACCGCACCCCTGGCCGTACCAGCAGCCACGTGAGCGGATGCCACTGGTCGTCCACGAACGCGAACCATATGCGCGGTTGGTACGTTCGACTGAAGAAGTCGACGTTCAGGCTGTTGCTGCGAATGTCATACGCGATCGCGTAGTCTTCGACACCGCCCCCGATACGCACGTCGTGCGTGGCATCCGGGGAAAGCGCGAGGGACCACCGACCCGACCACAGCCGCACGGTGTTGTCCAGCCGAAAGAGGTCAGGCTCGAGACCGAGGCCCGCGGCGAAAGCGGATCGGCTCACGTGCAGCGACAGGATTCTGTCGCCGAACGGCTTCTCGACGGTCACGCCGAACAGCTGGTTCCCCCAATTAAACTCGAGATCAACGCCGTCGCGGCCCGGTTCGTCCTCCACCCAAGGCCAATCCAATACGTCGGTGCCCCAGTATGCCATTGCCGAGATACGTGCATCGCCCACGGGAACGGTTACCTTGGCGACTGCGTCCGCGAAATAATACGGTAGGGTCGCCTTACTGACGGCGCCGACGACTGCATCGGCGTACGTGCGGCGGCCGCCAAGCAAATAGGTTGCATCCGTCTCGCCGACGGGGCCATCCACGAGCAGCTTCGCTGAGAGTAGTGACAACTGCCCCCGTGCGGTCGTCCGCTCGGAACTTCCCCTGCGCAGCGTCACGTCCATCACGCTGCTGAGCCGGCCGCCGTATCCGGCTGGGAATGCTCCGGTCATGAAGTCCAACCGATCGACCGCAGCGGCGTCGAACGTGCTGAAGAGACCGCCTAGGTGCGTCGGATTGAAGATTGGTACGCCGTCCAACAGAATGAGATTCTGATCTGACTCCCCGCCGCGCACGTTGAAGCCGGTCGTGTAATCGTTCCTCGCAACTGTTCCTGGGAGCAGTTGTACCGTCCGGATAACGTCCGCCTCCAACACGGCCGGTGCGTCCCTGATGTCTGCGGCGTCGAGCGTGACCGTACTGGTCTGCGCAGTCTCTTCAAACCGATGGCGTGCGGGTGCGGCAGCTTCAGCCGTTATGTCCTCAATACGGACGGCCTCCGCTGCCAAGTACGCAACGAGGGTGTCTTGGTCGGCGGACAGCGCGAGCGTGTCGTCAGTCAGTCCGAAACGTTGAAACGTGACGACGGTGGGCAATCGCGGAACGTTCTGGAGCACGAAACGGCCCGCTTCGTCGCTGACAGCAATGAGGTCCATCCCGATAACACGTACGGCTACGCCCCTGAGTGGCGCGCCATCTTCTGCGGCGAGAACTCGTCCGCTGACGGCACGCAGCGCCTGCCCGGATGCCGGCGCAGCTGTGCCCACAACGAAAGCGATCGCCCAAAGTAAACCGAAGGACGGAAACCGCATTGGCGCGCCTATCCCGATCGCAACAGAGTGGCGTACGTTGGAGTTCGTCTTCAAGAATCGGTGCAGTCTAGGCGGGTTTGATTGTTGATAAGCATGAGTCTCTTCAAGTACATGGACAATGCGAAGCAGACTAGTGTATCTGAGAGGAGACCGATACCTGTTGAAAGTCTAGTCAAAGGCACCGTGGAATTGCAAGGCCGCAGCCGAAGGAAACCACGCACTCAGACTCTCGTCGCGAGCGGCCGAAATGCCCGGCCTTGCTTGACGCAGGGCTCAGGAAGTGGCGCATCCGGCAGCGGCGTACTCCAGCCCCGCTGTCCGTGCGGGTGGTCTGTCAAACCCACGACACCGGGCGGCGAACGCCTCGAGCACGTCGGAAAATCTATCCTTCGCCTGGCTCCGGAGTCGCCTTCCGGCTCGGTCTGCCAGTCGACTCTTGATTCGGTAAAGATCGTTTGCGTTGACTCCCACGCAGCGTGCCACCCTCGACATAGAAGTTGAACCCCGTGATGCTATGAAAGACACGTGAAGCAGCATGATCCAATCGATCAATTCCTTGGGGGCGGGTAGACAGTCGCACCTCACGCGCCGCTCGAGTGTCCGTTTGGACAGCCTGAGGGCTCGGGCCGCCGAACCTACCGTCATCCGGACTCTCGAGTCTGCCCAAGAGAAATCTCAATCGGGATATGCCGAGTTCTCTTCCCACCGGAACCGATGCGAGTTCTGTCGCTGCCAAAACCATGTCCCGTGGTTGAACTCTTGCGTACCGGTCCAGCCACATTGCCATGACCTCAGAAGTACCGGATTGGACAGCGATATCGAAGGCGTAAGACGACAGCGGACGACGGTGGTGCGATTGGGCGGTGGCCCAAAGTCGCTCGAGCTTGGCCAATGTCGTGGACGGAGGATCTGTGCTCGCGGCCTTCTGGACCTCCGACAGGCTTACCGCGAGCGCCAAGTCATGCTCCGGAGCTTCCCTGAGGAGGCGCTCCCTCCACCGCTCGGCAGCCACATCGTCGCCCAGCATGACGGCATATCCGTACATCCCTCCCAAGTCGGCGCCCGACAACGCGTGATTCTGCGCCAGCGCACGTTCCAGTTGGGCAAATCGCGCCCGATGTCGAGACAACAGCTCTCGGGGAAGACCGGCCTTGCCGCTGAGTAATTGCTGAAGGGAACTAAGTGCGAACCAGGCAGCTACGTGGTTGGGATAGAGTTCAGTGGCCTGCTGCGCCGTCTCGAGCGCGAGTTCCCAATTGCGGCGTTGAAGATCGTACGTCTTCTGCATCAACGCGTCGCGATCGGGCTTGTCGTCGTCGTAGACCAACAACTCCCATAATGCCCGGCCACGACTGTCCACCCGGCTTCCTCGGTCATCTTCCACGGCAAAGAGCGCATACACCACATCCTCAGGCAGCCGCAGTGTGGCCGTGTAGACACCTTCTCCCAGTCCAGTGAGTGTCGCGACCCTCAACACAGGCAAGTCTTCGTGCCATGTGCTCCCGTCGGCGGCGGTGCGATACACAGCCCGGAGCATCAGCGAATCTTCCCCCGCAAACATGCTGGTGCCGTGGTACTCGATTGCAATCTCGTCTCCTCGCTGCGGATGCTCCGGGTAGAACCGTAGCTCGCTCGCTTCCGACGCCAACTCCGGAGCCCGTATGAGGGACGCGCCGATCGCCACGGCTACTATGGCGGAAAAGCCGGCGGCCACGCGTCGGCCGGGCCAAGCGGGCCTGGGATGGTCGGCCACCGGAAGGATCACCCGATCGCCCCTTCTAAGGCTCTCGAGAATGCGGTCTCTCAATTCAGGCGGTGGGGTCGGCAATGGCAGGGCGTTTGCCTCGCGGCTCAGACGCCGAAGCCATCCTACCGTATTGCGGCACTTGGAACACCTCTCCAGGTGCGCTGCCGTCTTGACCCGCACTTTTTTGATCAACGCACCGTCGGCAAATCCGTGGAGGCGAGATTGAGTGGGATGGAAGATCATGCTGTTCCCTCTATGCTTCGTTGAAGTTCCCGGCGGGCCCGGTGAAGCCTGATTTTTGACGTTCCGGGCTGTATTCCCATCATCTCACCGATCTCACGGTGAGAGTATCCCTCTATTTCCTTGAGGACGAAGACGGCACGCAGTTCGTCCGGCAATCCTGCCAGGGCTTGCTCCAGCGTCAACCGGTCTGTGGGCGAAGACTCGGACGATGCGGCCGAGGCGAGCAAACCGACCTCGATGGAGATCTCGTTTCTGGCTCGTTGGCGCCGCAGTCGCATCAGGGCGGTCCTCGCAGTCACGCGCTTTATCCAACCCTCCAGACTGCCGCGTCCCTCGAAGCTCGCCAGCGACCTGCCGAGACCAATGAACACGTCTTGCACCACGTCTTCCGCGTCGGTCTCCGAATTCGACAGGCGCAGAGCAACACCGTAGACCGTCTTTCCATACAGGTCATACAGCCCGGCGATGGCGTCCGGCTGTCCGGCCCGGGCGCCCTTCACCAGCGTGCTGTGGCGCTCGCGCTCCGTCACCACGAGTTACGCCTCAACCGACCAACACCGAGCCAACGCCGTCATGAGTCGCTCCAGATCCTCTCGAGTAAACGGATCTGTGAGAAAATCCGCCCCGGGTCTCGTAGCCCCGGCAGGCGGGGCCACCGCCTGGTCACCCTCGGGTGATTTGGTCGCGGCCTCTCTGCAGGGGTGCGCTTCCCAAAGCTGCCGTATCAGCTCCAGACCGTCCAGATGCGGGAGCTGCATCCCCGAAGACCGTCTGGACACACCTCTGCCGATCCTGTCTCTGGCACGTCGCAGTGGCTCTCTCTCAAGTTTCTCGCGCTCTCTAGCAGCTCCGTCTCGTCGAACACTGGGGAATGACCTCTATTTCTCTAGATGCATCGAGCAGGGGCAAAGGTTACAGCGAAATACTTATCAAGACCGCTACATAATTATTCCGTGGCAGGATCGGGCCGGCATGTGATTTCCACCATGCTATTTTCTCTGGGCAGGTCACACCCCGCGGAGGACAGGTGGCGAAGAGACAACAGGACTTCATCCGTGCTATGGTCGCGGAGGACATGAAGACGGGGAAGTACGGTGGCCGCGTGGTGACCCGCTTTCCTCCCGAGCCGAACGGCTATCTCCACATCGGCCACGCCAAGGCCATTTGTCTGGATTTCGGCATCGCCCAGGAGAACGCCGGTGTGTGTCACCTGCGGTTCGACGACACCAACCCCGAGTCGGAAGACGTCAAATTCGTCGAGTCCATCAAGGAAGACGTCCGCTGGCTGGGGTTCGATTGGGGCGAAAAGCTGTTTTTTGCGTCTGACTACTTCGAGCGGCTGTACGACTTCGCCATCGCATTGGTCGAGGCGGACAAGGCGTACGTCGACAGCCAAAGCCTACAGGATATCCGACGGGGACGAGGTACGGTTACGGAGGCCGGAACGGAGAGTCCGCACCGCAACCGGTCGGTGGCAGAGAACCTAGATCTCTTCCGGCGAATGCGGGCCGGAGAGTTCAAGGACGGCGAGCACGTGCTTCGGGCCAAGATCGACATGGCGGCGAAGAACATGCTGATGCGGGATCCGGTGCTCTACCGCATTCGGCACGCCCGTCATTACCGAGCCGGCGACGCGTGGTGCATTTATCCGTTGTACGATTTCACCCATTGCCTGTCCGATGTGATAGAGCAGATCACCCATTCTCTCTGTACGCTCGAGTTCAAAGACAACAGGGCGTTGTACGATTGGGTGTTGAACGCTGCCGCCATCGAGCCGCCACGCCCCGAGCAAACCGAGTTCGCCCGGCTCAACCTGGACTACACCGTGCTGAGCAAGCGGAAGTTGGTGCAAGTAGTGGAGCAGGGTCTCGTGGACGGCTGGGACGACCCCCGCATGCCGACAATCGCCGGATTGCGAAGGCGGGGGGTGACACCGGAAGCCATTCGCACGTTCTGCGACATGATCGGTGTGGCCAGGGTCGACAGTCGAGTCGACATGGAAAAGCTGGAGTACGCGATCCGCGACGACCTGAACAAGAGAGTGCCGCGGGTGATGTGCGTGCTGCGGCCACTCAAAGTCGTGATCCTCAATTACCCCGAGGATCAGGTCGAAGAACTCGACGCTCCCCATTATCCACGGGACGTGCCCCAAGAAGGATCAAGGAAGGTTCCCTTCACTCGCGAGCTGTACATCGAGCGCGACGATTTCATGGAAGACCCGCCGGAGAAGTTCTTCCGTCTGGCTCCGGGTCGTGAGGTGCGCTTGCGGCACGCGTACCTCGTCAAGTGCGTCGATGTCATCAAGGATGACAGTGGCGAGATAACCGAGATTCATTGCACGTACGATCCGGAGACCAAGAGTGGAACGGCCCCGGACGGACGGAAGGTGAAGGGAACCGTTCATTGGGTTTCGGCCGCACACTCACTTCCCGCAGAGGTCCGGTTGTACGACCGGCTGTTCCTGAAGGCCGACCCGGACGACGTAGCAGAGGGCGAAGATTTTACGTCGAACCTGAATCCCGATTCGAAGGTGGTGCTGACCGAAAGCCGCATCGAGCCGAGCGTGGCCGATGCACCTCCGGGCAGTAGGTATCAGTTCGAGCGTCAGGGGTATTTCGTCAGCGACGTGGTTGATTCATCGCGAGACAACCTCATGTTCAATCGGACGGTCGGGTTGCGCGACACGTGGGCCAAGATTACTGTCGCGGATTCCGCGGAAAAAGGAGAACGACGAGAACGCGGGGGTCGTACCGCACGTGAAGGGGTGACAAAACCCCGGCAGCGTACAGTTGCGGATGACCGCGGAGCCTCTCCCAAGGTTGCGGCACTGACGGCGCGATTTGCTGGGGAGTTCGGCCTGTCAGACGAGCAAGCGAAGGCTCTCGCCGGCGACCCGACGCTCGCAACCTTGTTCGAGGAAGCCGTAGCCGTTCACGACCACCCGAAGACCATTGCAAGCTGGATAGTAGGTGAGGTATCGCGGCGGCTGAAGGAAGGAGAGGGGAAGGGTTTGCCGTTCACCGGAGCGCAGGTCGCAGCCCTGGTGACCCTGATAGACGACGGTACGATCTCGCGCACCACCGCCAAGGACGTCTTCGCCGAAATGTCGGAGCGGGGTGACCACCCGGTGCAGATCGTAGAGCGAAGAGGACTCCGCCAGCTATCCGATCCCAAGACCATTGAGCCACTCGTAAACAAGCTCGTTGCCGAGAACCCGGACAAGGCCGCGCAGTATCGCGCCGGTCGCACGGGTCTATTGGGGTTCTTTGTGGGACAGGTGATGAAGGAAAGCGGCGGCAGGGCTAACCCCGAGCTGGTCAAGGAGATGGTCGAAGCCAGGCTCTCCTAGGCTCAGACTTACCCTAAAACTCACTCCAGGCGCGGCTGCCAATCCGCTTGAGCGGACCAAAGGTCTCGGTGAGAACGCCCGAATAGGTCAAGGCATCGGCCAGCGCACACGAGCTGTAGTTGATCACCGCGTCCTGGTGGATCTGCCCTCCATCCTTGGCGCAGTGGACTGCACCGTAAACCGTGACCTCGTGCTCGAAATCGCAGCTTTCGTTTCCCCGAACGATGATGAGTCCATAAAACGTAAAGTCACTGTTGTCGATATCGAAGCGGCCGTCCACCAACAGGATCCCCTGGCCAACCGAGCCGTGGTCATCGAAATGCACGTCGTCTTTGAAATGGATGATCGGGAAATAGTTGCCGCAGGCGCTGCTTCGATCCAGGGGGTCGCCCCAGTTCTTCGTGCGGCTGGTGTCACATACGGTACCGCCCTCCTTGAAAACGGGACCTAGGTCCACAACGACTGCGTCCGACCAATAGACCTTGTCCGCCATCGCCGCCATGCTAGCGTACGTTACGCCGCCGAACACCGTGAAGCTGGAAGCGCCCATGCCCGGATCTTCATCGATCGGCGGACTGCCGAGTATTGTCCCGGACCCTAGATTTATACCTGAGGTATCCGCCATCACGACACCCGGAAGGGCAGGCCCCGGAGGATCGCAAACCCAGCCAGGCGGGGGAGTGTCGTTTCCATTGATGGTGGACGTCGAATTGCCCACTATCTCCATCACCCCATCCAAATGCATTGCCGCCGGGGCGAAGGCGCTCACGTCAACCGAAGATGTGAAAACCATGCGGAGCCGCCGCTTTCCCCTCACGGCCCCCGGACCCCGGCCCGTGACCGCGAGCAGATACATCGGCTGAACTCCGCTGCTCAGACGCACGATTCTCGGAAGGTAGCTCGCCCCGTTCGTCAGGGTGCCCTGTGGCAGCACGAGGCTGTCGCCAACCGCAAGGGCCTGCACCGAGCTATCCAGAGTGTTGGTCGTGTCGGCCAATTGGCCCAGCACCCTGTACAAGCCCGCTTCGGCAGAGTAAAAGGCGCCCCCAGACACCCGCATCGCCTGGGAGGCAAGGTGCCCGTCCGCGGATGTCCGTAGCGCCGCCACCGCCATCACTCCCATGATGACGATGGTGAAGATTACCACCGGCAGAACAAAGCCATCTCGCCCGGCAATAGACTTGCGCAAGATGCTACCTACCCTCTCAGCGCCACTCTGATTGCCAGAGTATCTGTCGAAAATTGGTTACCTCCCCTGCCAGGCACCTTGT
>JADFIT010000087.1 GCA_022566515.1 Gemmatimonadota bacterium | reverse complement strand
GGAGTGGGAGATGGTACGAACCCAGGCTCTGGGAGTCGATCGGCGGGCATTGACCGAGGTCGAGAGTGTGGCGGCGACGGACGTGATTGTATCCCTACCGTTGGCGGATCGGGAATACGAAAGACTGATCGAGTTCTTCGTGATGGCCGGAGAGGTGGAGCGCGCCCGGGCCCTCCTACGCGATATGGAACTGTCGGGACAGCCGGCATTGAGTAGGGATCTCGAGCGGAGCTTCGATCGTGCGGCAGGATGGGTTGCGTTGGCAGACGGCGAAATAGACAGAGGGCTGGCGCGCCTTCGCGACGGCATCAACGGGTGGGCCTGCGGGCCCTGTGGGCTGAACGTCCTTGCCCTGGCCCATGACGTGGCCGACAACCCCGATTCATCCCTGTCGTACTGGGAGCAGTATTTGGACACAAACTGGGGAATACCCGGGATCGACTCGCGGGCGCTTCCCGTGGCCTACCGGCGGCTGGGTGAGTTGTACGAGCAGCGTGGAAATCGCGACAAAGCGGTCCGTTACTACAACGAGTTCGTCGAACTTTGGAAGGATGCCGACCCCGAGCTGCTGCCCCAAGTGGAGGAAGCGAGGCGACGGATCGCAAATCTGGTGGGGGAGTCGCGGGCATCCAACCCTCCGCGCTGAGTGCGCGCACCTGTTTGCGCTCGAGATAGATGCGCTACGGGCCTGCTTGCAGTCGGCACCGGGCCCCACGGCGACACCAGCAGCCAGCCTTGAGATCCGAACGAGGGACGTTCTCTCTAGCGTGCTCGACACCCGATCCGTAGTTTGGCCTCGGATCCAAAACCGGGGGCGTACCATGGGACGGCTAGTCCGAACGGCTTTTTTGGCGCCACTGGTTGCGGGGGTAGCTCAAGCTGCAGGTGCGACTGCGATCCACTCACCCTCCGTCGCAGTAGCGTTGTGGCAAGACCCTGCTTCACAAGAGGAGGAAGTGCAGGACACCTCGGTCCTGTTGTCCTCGCATGATCTGCTCGAATTCACGATCGAGTTCGACTGGCGAACCGTGACCCGGGACATCGATACGCTCGAGGCTCAGGAGCATCCGGCCGTGCTCGTCTACACCGACGAGGCGGGCGGGGAGCGCCGCTTCGACATCAAGGTGCGCACGCGGGGCCATTTCCGCCGCAATAGGCGCAACTGCAATTTCCCCCCGTTGTGGCTCAACTTCCCCAAGGCTCAGATGACTGGAACCGTGTTCCAGAATCAGAACAGGATAAAGCTGTACAGCCACTGTCAAAACGGGCGCGACTACTACGAGCAGTACGTGATCCAGGAGTATTTGGCGAACAGACTCCTGAACACCGTCATGGACATGAGCCTGCGGGTCCGGCTCGCCCGGGTGACGTATGTCGACACCGAGGGCAACGAAGATACGCTGACCAAGTTCGCGTTTCTCTCCGAGCACAAGAGTGAACTCGAGGACCGCACGAATATGGAGGAGATGGAGGTGATGGGCATGTCCGGGCGCGAAATCGATCCGCACACGATGGGCATCGTGAGCATGTTCGAATACGTGATCGGGAACGCCGACTGGAGCGTGCCGACTCTGCACAACATCATCGTGTTCGAGGGACAAGACTTCGAACACTATGCCGTACCGTACGATTTCGATTGCACCGGCATCGTCAATCCACGGTATGCCCGGCGGTGTGCCGGGATGATCTGCACGGACGATATGCTACAGCGCGATATTCCGTGCCGCTGGCGCGTGAGGGAGCGGCTCTACCGGGGGTTCTGCGGCACCGGGAGCGACGATGAGCAGTTGGCGCAGTTGCAGCCGTTCATCGACATCTTCACGGAGAAGAAGGACGAGATTTACGCGCTGTACACCGAGAACGAGTACTTGTAAGAGGATCGGGTGAAGGACACGATCGAGTATCTCGACGATTTCTACGAGTTGGTGGAGGATGAGGGTGATATGCAGCGCGAGTTTGTGCGGAAGTGTCGGCGGTGACGTGAGAATGCTCGGGGAACCTGGCACCAAGGATCCCGGCGGGGTATGCCGGTATCGATCGGAGTACCTCCTCCTCCGGTAGTCGTGAACCGGAACTTTTCGGTTCAGGCTCGGGTTGACATGCTGACCTGTGCAACTAGTATTTGGCGCAAATGAAAAACACTCGCCTTCCATCGAAGCTCTTGGCAACGTGCATGGTAGCCGTGCTGGCCTTACCGTACACGGCCCCGACCGTGTGCGGGGCGCTCGGCCGCATGGGCGGCGAGATGGAGACGTTGGCAGAGGCTCCCGAAACCGCCGTTCGGGCGCCGGACTCCGGCGGCATGTGCTGCACACTTCGTGAATGCGGTGTCCCGCAGGTCGCCCCGGTGGCCTATGCTCTCAATGTTCTGCAGCAAGTCGCTATCGCAGGGGCTGAGTTACCGGCCCCGCCATCGGCGCATGCTGCCAACGCACTTCTACCACCTATCCCTCCGCCCCAAGCCTAGCCTTTCTCAGGAGTAGTGTGTCCACGCACGGCGCATACAGCGGCGTGCAAACACTGTTCGTGCGGCCTCGTGCCGCGCAAGAGAAAGGCTTCAAATGCGTGACACGCCATGGTGCATGGTGGCATGCGCCTTCACATTCTCGCTCCCCAATCCGCTCAGCGGACAGGACCCCATACTGCGGGCACCGGGTGTGCGCGAGTACGTCCGCCAGGTGCTCGTCGGCAACGCCGGCTACGCCGCCGCTCGATCGCGCGTCGCGGCTGCGGGTGAACGAATCGCACCTGCGGGGGCCCTGCCGGATCCCACGCTGACGCTTGGAATTCTCGCGGTGCCGATCCCGTCGTTCGACTTCACCGCGGAGCGCATGACCAGATTACCGATAGGGTTCCGGCAGCATTTTCCGTTTCCCGGTAAACAGGCGGCGGCAACGGACCGGGCCCGGGCGGACAGCGCGGTAGCCGGCGAATCGTTGGTGGCTATCGAGGCACGCCTGGTCGCCGAGGCCGCGGGAGTGTACTACGGGCTCGCGTACGCCGAAGCCGCTGTTCGCGTATGGCGGTCACGTGTGGTCCTCGCGGACCAGGCAATTGCTGTTGCCCAGACGCGTTACGAGACCGGGGCGGCACCGCAGACCGACCTCCTCCGGGCGAGGCTGCGCCGCGCCCAGTTGGAGGAAGAGGGCTGGGATCTGGAAGCAGCCGTTGCCCAGGTGCGGGCTCACGCGGATGCGCTGCGAGGTGGAGCCGGGGACACGATCGCCGCTTTGGTTCTCGTGAACCCGGACGGACGCCCGGCAGTGGAAATACGAAGCGACACGCTGACGGCCGAGCGCCTCATCGTACAGCTCACCGAGCGCAGCCCGGGCCTGCGCGTGGCAACCGCAACGGTCACCCGGGCCGAACGCAACGCCCGAGTGTTCGACATCGCGGGACGTCCGGATTTCACGGTGGCACTCGAGAGCGGGATCCGATTTGGGGGACGGCAGCCGTTCCTGACCGCGTTGGTGGGCATCTCGGTTCCGCTGTGGTCAAAGCGCAAACAGGCCCCCGCCGCGAGAGCTGCACACTACGACGTAGAGGCGGCACGGCGGCAGCACGACGACCTGCTCGCACGACTCATCGGTGAATTGCAGGACCGGCTCGCTGAACTCGGGGCGCTTCAGGCTCGAACCGGACAGACTGCCGACGAGATCATCCCCTTGGCCGGCGCAGCGAGCACATCTGCATTGCAACGCTACCAGGTAGGTGCCGTCGAGTTCACGACGGTGCTCGATACGCAAGACGACATGTTCGGCGCGCAATTACGCTTGGCGCGACTGATCGCCGAATACGGTACCGCGCGCGCGCACCTCGCGGCGCTCGTGGGAGAGGAGTGGTACAGATGAAAACGCAAACAATGTTGATGCTCGCGCTGTTCGGCACCGGATGTGGTGGCAGGGGGGAGGCGAACCGCCAGGGACGGGCGACACGACGGCCGCATCGGAACCGGAGCCGCAGGCCATGTCGGGGATGGACACTCAGGCGGGGATGGAAGGGATGGCTGGCATGCAGATGAACACTGGCGGCCCGATCCGCATCACAACGCGCCAGGCGTCATTGGCCGGCGTCACGTTCGCGGTCGCGTCGGAAGCGCCGCTGGACCAAACAGTCCGCGCGGTGGCCATGGTGGTCCCGAACGAACGCGCACTCGGCATCGTGAATGTGAGGGTGAGCGGTTGGGTCGAGAAGTTGTATGTCAATGAGACCGGGATGCACGTCGACGCCGGTGCGCCGCTATTCGAGCTGTACGCGCCCGACCTGGTCACAGCACAGGAAGAGCTGTTACTCGCCAAGCGGCTCGTGAGCACGGCGGGTGGGGACTCGCTGGTGATGGCCGCCCGGCGGCGGTTGGCGTTGTGGAATATTTCCGAGCAGACGATCGCCGAAATCGAGGAGACAGGAGCGGTGCGACGGCGCTTGACGATACGCTCGCCGTATCGCGGCCACGTGCTGGAGAAGAACGTCATCGAAGGGCAAATGGTGCGTGCCGGCGATAGGCTGTTCCTCATTGCAGACCTGTCCACCGTTTGGATCGAGCCATCCATTTTCGAGCAGGACATTGCGCTGGTTCGTGAAGGCCAACGCGCAGCCATCACGTTGGACGCGCTGCCCGGACGTGATTTTGCAGGGCGAGTCACGTTCATCTATCCGACGCTCGACATGACTACGCGGACGCTCCGAGTCAGAATCGAGATCCCCAACCCGCGCGGCATCATCAAACCGATGATGTACGGCACGGTCAGGATCCGGACGGCCGGATTGCGTGGCGTGACGGTGCCGCTGACGGCCGTGCTTCCGACCGGCGAACGCGATGTTGCGTTCGTGCTGCACGGGGGTGCGGTGGTGCCGACGGACGTGACGGTAGGCGCGCGCGGCGATACCACGATTCTCGTCATAGAAGGGTTGGCAGTGGGCGACACGGTCGTGGCGTCAGCTACGTTCCTGTTCGACTCCGAGTCGAGCCTCGCCGCGGCTATGGCGGGCATCATGCTCGACATGGGGATGGGATTAGACATGGGTGGCATGAACATGGGCGGAACGCAGATGGACATGCCGGACTCCGCAGATGGCGGGATGTCCAGCGACTCGATGCCGGGTATGACGGCGGACACGGGGAGGGGGCGGTGATAGGCGAGCTCATTCAGCTCTGCGTGCGGTGGCGGGGCCTGACGGCACTCTCCGCGATCGGCATTCTTTTCGGTGGGCTGTGGGTGGTACGCACCATGCCCATCGATGCTATTCCGGACCTCTCCGACGTACAGGTCATCGTCCTTACAGAGTATCCCGGACAGGCTCCCCAGGTGATCGAGGATCAGGTCACGTATCCCCTCGTCACAGCGCTGCTCGCCGTCCCGAATGCGAAGGTCGTACGCGGCCAATCGATGTTCGGCTTGTCGTTCGTCTACGTGCTGTTCGATGAAGGTACAGATCTGTACTGGGCCAGGAGCCGCGTGCTCGAGTACCTCAACTCCGCCGGAACCGAACTGCCTGAGGGAGTACGCCCCGAACTCGGCCCTGATGCGACGGGCGTGGGGTGGGTGTTTCAATACGCGGTGCTCGGTGAAGGCTACCGCCTCGATCAACTCCGCTCGCTCCAGGACTGGTACCTGCGGTTCGAGCTACAAAGCGTGCCCGGCGTGGCGGAGGTGGCGAGCGTCGGCGGGTACGTCAAGCAATACCAAGTGCTCCTCGATCCGGCGAAGTTGCTGGGATTCGGCGTGACGGCCGACGCCGTGGTGCGCGCGATTCGCACGTCCAATGCTGATGTCGGTGGGGGCACCATGGAGATCGCCGGAAGCGACTACATGGTCCGAGGCTTCGGTTACCTGGGCGGAGTGCGCGACATCGCCGATCTGGCGGTCGGTGCAGGCCGCAATGGTGTGCCGGTCCGCGTTGGAGATGTGGCGCAAGTGACGATCGGCCCGGATATGAGGCTCGGCATCGCCGAGTGGAACGGCAGAGGGGAAGCAGTCGGGGGCGTTATCGTGATGCGCTACGGTGAGAATGCGCTCGAGGTGATACGCGGTGTCAAAGCCAAGCTGGCTGAACTCGAACAGGGGCTTCCTCCCGGCGTCCGGATCGAAACGACCTACGATCGGTCGCACTTGATCAATCGCGCCACCGCGACCCTCGCTCGTACGCTGTTAGAGGAATCAGTCATCGTCGCCCTCGTATGCATTGTGTTCTTGCTCCACGTGCGCAGCGCGGTTGTGGCCATCGCGATCCTGCCGCTGGGGATCCTCATGGCCCTCGCCGCGACGCGCTGGGTGGGTGTCAACGCCAACATCATGTCGCTGGGCGGGATCGCCATCGCCATCGGTGCCATGATCGACGCGGCGATCGTGATGATCGAGAACCTGCACAAGCACATCGAGCACGAGCCCGATCGGCCTCGCTGGGAGTTGGTTGCCGTCGCCGCTCGTGAGGTCGGACCGGCCCTGTTCGTGACGCTGTTGATCATTACGCTCTCATTCATTCCGATCTTCGCGTTGCAGGCCGAGGAGGGCCGGTTGTTCCGGCCGCTGGCCTTGACCAAGACATTCGCCATGGCAGCGGCGGCGCTGCTCTCCGTCACCGTCGTGCCGGTGCTGATGGGGCTGTTCATCAGAGGTCCCATCACACCTGAGTCGCGCAATCCGATCAACCGCTGGGCGATCCGACTCTACCGGCCTGTGCTGCGATGGGTCCTGGCGCATCGCGCGACAGTGCTGGTCGGGGCCGTGTTGGTGCTGGCAGGCTCATACTGGCCACTCTCGAAGCTGGGGACCGAGTTCATGCCGCCGCTCGACGAAGGCTCACTGATGTACATGCCGAACTCCATACCGGGGATTGCGATCGCCGAGCAGCGCCGCCTCCTGCAAAAACAAGACAGCATCCTCATGACCTTCCCCGAGGTCGAGTCGGTGTGGGGTAAGGCGGGCCGGGCTCGCAGCGCGACCGATCCGGCACCCATGTCGATGGTGGAAACCATTGTCAATCTCAAGGATCCGTCGGAATGGCCAGAGCGCCTATCCCAAGATGAGCTGATCGCCAAGATGGATCGCGAGCTGCGGTTCACGGGGCTTGTGAACAGCTGGACCATGCCCATCAAGAACCGGACGGACATGCTGTCCACTGGCATCCGCACGACCCTCGGCATCAAGATCTTCGGACCGAACCTGCGGGTCATCGAAGGCATCGGCAGTGAGATTGAGGCTCTCTTGGCCCCGCTTCGGGGAACCGCCAGCATCTTCGCCGAACGATCGTTCGGAGGCCGTTACCTCGACATTCATCCCGATCGGGAAGCGATCGCGCGGTATGGGCTCGCCGTCGGGGACGTGCAGCGGGTTATCGGATCGGTGCTCGGTGGTAGGAACATCACGTTCATAGTCGAGGGACGCGAGCGCTATCCGGTGCAGGTACGGTATGCACGCGACTTTCGGAGCGATCCGTCGCGGCTCAACCAGATTCTCGTTGCCGCTCCGAGCGGTCAGCAAATACCGCTGTCCCAGCTCGCGGATTTCAGCTTCAGTTCGGGTGCTCCGATGATCAAGAGTGAGAACGGCCAGCTCGTCGGGACGGTATTCATTGACGTGCGCGGACGCGACGTCGGCGGGTACGTCGCGGAGGCGCAACGGTTGGTCGAGCAGAATGTCACCCTGCCGCCCGGCTATCGGCTGCAGTGGAGTGGCCAATACGAGGCGATCGAGCGAGTCAAGGAGCGACTGAGCCTTGTCGTTCCGCTGACACTCGCCATCATCGCGTTACTCCTCTATTTCAATTTCAAGAACCTGGTCGAAGTGTCCATCGTGATGCTCACGCTGCCATTCGCATTGGTGGGAGGTGTGTGGCTGATGTGGCTGCTCGGCTACAACCTCTCGGTGGCCGTGGCTGTCGGGTTCATCGCGCTGGCCGGAATCTCGGTGCAAACCGGAGTTGTGATGCTCTTGTATCTCGATCTTGCCTGGGACGACATGGTGGTGCGCGGGGAAGTAACTCTCAAACGATTGGTCGAGGCCATCGAGCACGGGGCCGTATCGCGCGTCAGGCCGAAACTCATGACGGTGGTGGCCATCATGGCGGGTTTGTCGCCAATCATGTGGACGCAGGGCACGGGGGCGTCAGTGATGCAGCGGATAGCGGCGCCCATGATCGGAGGGATGATAACGTCCACGATCCTGACACTAGTAGTAATCCCCGTGTTGTACTACCTATGGCGACGAGGGAAGACGGGATCGAGCGTGATTTGAGTCTAGATTGACGGCCGCTCAGGAAGATGGTATTAACAGCAAGAGGTCCACTGCGCCCTCGGCGGGCCGTACTGTGGTCGAAGAGCCCATCTCGAGAAGCCTGGCGCAAGGGCCGGTTGTCGGCTTCTCCACAAGAACTCCTTACGGAAAGGTACGGATACTCATGTCGACGGCGCAGTTTACTCATAGGAAACTCGTAGCGTGGCCACTCTTGGCCGGCGTCTGTGCGTTGCTCCTCGCTTGCTCCGGAGGTGAAGAGGCACACCCCGAACCGTCAACTCCTCCGACAGGGTCATATGAAGACTTCACCCCCGAAGAGCTGGTACGGGTTTTCGATATTCGCGAAAGCGATGTGCCGGTGCGCGAGCTACCGGGGTGGGCTCCCCCCAAGAAGGTGGTAGTCGTGGTTCCCGAGGAGTGGGATCGACGCGAGGAGCGGATGGCGTTTCTGCAAGAAGTAGCTCCCGGCGTCGAACTCATCCCTGTCAAGGATCGGCGGGATGCTGTCGATCGAGGCGTGCTGGCCGATGCCCAGGCGGTGCTCGGACTTGGATGCGCTGCGAGTACTGTTGCGGCGATCGGTCCGGAGGTCCACTGGGTTCAGTCGGGTAGCGTCGGAGTGGCGGGATGCTTTACGAGCGGCACGCCGCCTGGCGAGACCAACCGGATTCTCCGTGACCGCAACATCGTGGTCACCTCGATACGTAGCATGACGGCGCGCGCTATTGCCCAGCATTCTCTTACGATCATGCTCTCGTTGATCGGCGGTATGGACATCCACGCTGAGAGACAGGTGAACCACGTATGGGGGAGAACGCAGACGGACGTGGTGAAGGACAAGAACCTGGATAGGGAGTTCCAGGATCACACATTGTTAGTGGTCGGGCTCGGGAGTATCGGTACGGAAGTGGGTCGACTCGCTCACGCCCTGGGTATGCGTGTGATTGCGACTCGGAAAAGCAGCAACACCGGACCGGCTTTCGTCGACTACGTAGGCTTCTCGGGTGAGATGTACGCCCTCGCTCGTGAGGCCGATGTGGTGTTCGCCTCGGTACCGAACACCCCCGACACACAGGAGATGTTCAACGCTGAGTTCTTCGACGCGATGAAAGAGACCGCGTATTTCGTCAGCATCGTGCGGCATCCGGTTGTGAACTGGGACGATTTGAAGGATGCGCTCAGGTCAGGGTCGATCGCGGGGTTTGGGACGGACGACTTGCCTCAGAGCGACTTCGAGCTTTGGGACATGCCCCGTGTCATCATGACACCGCATGTCTCGGACTACTCCAACCGATATCGTGACAATCAGTTCCTTCTCTATCGCGAGAACCTCCGCCGTTATGTAGCGGGCGATAGAATGTTGAATGTAGTTGACCTTCAGCGTGGGTACTGAAGCTCTCCACGTAGAATTCTTCAAGACAAGAAATGGCCACGGAATCCACGGAACCCCCGCCCTACCCACGGACTGTTGCTTGTCCCCACGCCACTCCGACTATACATCACGCTACCCTGCCCAACAGCACGGTGGGGCGGGAGGGACATCAAGCTAGGGTGGTGCGGGGATCCGTGTTTTCCGTGGATTCCGTGGCCATCTCACTCAGGCCCAACAACCGCCACTCTCTAATGAAAAAACAGGTACGCGATCAGGATCCCCGCAACGATCGCCACGAAATCCGCGATCAACCCGCATGTCACCGCATACCGCGTTCTCTTCACACCCACCGATCCAAAGTAGACGGCGATGATGTAGAACGTCGTGTCGGTTGACCCCTGGAAGGTGCTGGCGAGCCGCCCGACAAACGAGTCCGCCCCATGTGTCTGCATCGCGTCAACCATCATCCCCCGGGCCCCGCTGCCGCTCAGGGGTTTCATCAGTGCCGTCGGCATGGCTTCGATGAAGTCCGTGTTGATGCCAACGGCCGCGAGCGTACGCTCCGCGCCCAGGATCAGATAGTCCATGGCCCCGGAGGCGCGGAACACGCCGATCGCGACGAGGATGGCGACGAGATAGGGAATGATCTTGATGACGACCGGGAAGCCCTCTTTGGCGCCGTCGATGAATGCCTCGTACACGTTGACCTTGCGCACCATCGCCAGCGAGATGAACGCGGCGATGACGCCGAAGAGAATCACGTTGGCGGCGACAGTCGAGATGGTTGCGATCTGTTCCTGGGGAAGCCGCGAGAAGTAGACGATGATCGCCACGACCGCACCAGTGAGGCCGCCGAGGTAGGCCAGGATCACCCGGTCAAGCAGGTTGATGCGCTGTACCACGGCAACGGCGATCAAACCGGCCAGCGTGGAGAAGAAGGTGGTCAACAGGATCGGAATGAAGATGTCGGCCGGGTTGGCGGCACCGAGTTGCGCGCGATAGACCATGATGCTGATCGGAATCAGCGTGAGGCCCGACGTGTTCAGCACCAGGAACATGATCTGGGCGTTCGTGGCCGTGTCGGGCTCGGGGTTCAGTTCCTGCAGCTCCTGCATAGCCTTCAACCCGAGCGGCGTCGCCGCGTTGTCGAGTCCAAGCATATTGGCGGCGAAGTTCATGATCATCGACCCGTGCACCGGATGGTCCCGGGGGATCTCCGGAAACAGCCGGTGAAAGAACGGCCGCACGACCTTCGCCAGGATGTCGATCGCCCCACCCTTCTGGCCCACGCGCATCAGCCCCAGCCACAGCGTGAGCACTCCCGCCAGGCCGAGTGAAATCTCGAACGCGGTCCCGGCCATCTCGAACGTGCTGTTCACCATGGCCGTAAAGACTTCGGTATCGCCGAAGAAGATCAGCCTGATCAATCCTACGACCAGCGCGATCAGGAAGAATGCGACCCAGATATAGTTGAGGACCATGGTTTACGAATATCCAATATCCAATATTCAATATCCAATATTCAATATTGGATATTCGATAGCAGCTCCACCAGCACCGGAACATGCTCGTGCACGAGCACGTCCGTCGACGCGAGGGGGAATTCGTAGGTGACCACCGCGATGCCCTGTTCCCCGCCCCACGATCCGAACGAGCCGGGCGTGGGGTATCCCACGCCATTCACGAGCGGCAATCCGGTCCGTTCGGCTATCCACGTCCCCAAGCGCGTTTCGCTCGCCTCGTCGATGCAGGCCAGTGGAGCGTGGAGGGCGATCACGGCGTTTGGCTTCAGCCCGTCGATCAGACTCATCAGCGCTTCGGCTTCGGGTTCGGAGCCGGGATGTTCTCCCGGGCTCAAGACGACATCCATGGGGTCGTCCAAGGTCGACCGATGGGTGACCGGGTCGGGCTGCCAGTCACTAGCGGGAAAGTTGCGGTTCAGATCGACTCCCTGTGCATTGCCCCGCGTTCCGCGGATCAAGCCGTCCGGATTGGCGGCCAGGACCACTGCGCAGTGCGGTGACGGGTCGGACAGACGTCGCAGGGCGCGTGAGAGCGCGGACGTCGTTTCCGGTTCCTCTCCGTGAATGCCAGCGAACAACAAAAGCTTGCATTCACCGCTTGGGCGCCAGACTTCCAACGGCAGCCCGAGGCGCGAGCGCCCGTACGTGTCGGGTTTCAGGGAGTGCGTTCCCCATTCCTGTCGAGAACGGAGGTTCATGAGAAGCGTCCGAATGTATTGACGTTGATGACGAACCGCTCGTGGATCTCGTCCAGCTGCATCAGCACAGTATCTCTTAGTTGTAAGTCAGCCCGCTCGACCGCCGCTCGCAACACTGCCGTGGTGAGCTGTTCCATATACGTTGTGGCAACGGGGGCGTAGCTCAGATGCCATCGCTCCGGCGCCACACCTTGCCGGTCCTCGTCGTACGGTCGAAAAAAACCTAAAGCACTGCCGGGGGCAATACGCTCGTCCAGCCACTCGTGCAACGGGCCGAACATCCCGCCGGCGTTCACCTCTTCCGGGATCAGCTCGATCTCATATCCTTTTGGCGTCACGGCCCCATCGTAAACGTCGAGGTCCGTTCCCCAGTGATGTCGGGAAGCGCCGGGCAGCGCCGACCAACGCAAGATCGCAAAGACCAGCTCCCGTTTGCTCAGCGCCTCGACGTCCAGGGCCACGGCGTCGCTGTCCAACACGGCGAGCTTGCCCGACGCCTTTCGGTTCCAGATCGAGAGCTGTTGTTCGAAGCTGCGATATCCGCTGAGGATCTGGAGGTCGAATCCCGCCGTGCGCGCCTCGCGCTTCAGGCTGCGGAACGGCTCCACGACCTCCCGGTGCACACGCGCGCCGAGCGAGACGGCGTCTGCGGACGTGCACAGATGGTGCTCCGCCTTGCCGGTGAGGACAGCGGTCATATCGGGTTGGCTTCGCCGAAAGGATGGTGCACGCTATCCGCTCCCTGCTGCTTCTGTCTCACAACCTGCAACCTGTCCTTCGATCATGTCGCCTATCGGTCGATGAGTCCAGGTCACTCCTTACCCTCAATGTAGCCCGCACCATGCCCGTACATATCCATTAATACAGCTAATACATCATCTCTCTATCGCTCGGCTACGGCCGGTGATCTCGAGATGGGAGGAAGGTCGGGCTTGCGGGGGACGAGGTCGGGGGTTGATTCCCGGAGTTCCGCTGGCCGCCGCTCCGTCCCAACTTTACTTTAGACGCACCAGCTCCACCTTCATCCGCGACC
>JADFIT010000086.1 GCA_022566515.1 Gemmatimonadota bacterium | reverse complement strand
CGATGGACAATCCGAACGCCAGTCCGACCAACACAGCCCACGAAAGCGTCAACTCCCGGGCATCATCGGCCACCACCGAGATGAATATGCCAAAACCGGCCACTAAAAACGCCGTGCCGAAGAGATCTACGTAAGCCGCAAAGGACTGGAAGATGACGATTGGCAGGCTCGCCACAACGATCACGGAAGCCCACGCAGAGGTGGTGTCGCGTGTCACTGCTCTGGCCAGGAGGTAGCATCCGCCGAGCAGCGCGACGGTTGATAGCACGTTCCACAACTCGGCCAGTTGCTGCCACCCGGTACCCAACGCCAGCATCGCAAAGATCTCGGCGTTGCCGGGCAGGGCGGCACGCCAGTTCGTTGCGGTCGAGACTGCCATTGATCCGTCCTGGAGCCAGGCGAGTGCGGTCGGCAAGTGATACGCTACGCCGTCCCACGATTCCGGATAGAAAGCCACCCGGCTAACCGCAAACAGGAGATAGCACCCGCCCAAGGCGGCTACCGATACGCGGATGAAGACGGGGCCGTGACGGAAGACCGGAAACTTGAGAGTGGCAAGGTGACCCTTCTTGTAGGCCAGCCCTATCGCCGCAATCAAAGCGGCAAGCTGCAACGCCGTCGATTGGGCTATCGTAAAGCTTGATGTGATGCCAAGAATTTGAACTGCTGCGAAGAATTGCACCGGCACAATCACCGCCGTTGCGTACAGAACACACCACGCAACAGTTGCTTGCACGGCATCATGACCGTGGTGCGACCGCACTACGAGTAGGGCCGTAACTGCCGGGAGCACCAAAGCCCAGAAGGCGGCAGTCGATGCTATCACCGATCGTCAAGCAAAAAAAGTGCGGGAGATAATCGTGCGTATCCACACTATCGCCTCACGCACAGCAGCACTGCCTAGCAGATACGCCAGGAAGCTTAGGGCTGCCAGCCCCACTAGGGTCCTGGCGTAGGACTTGGTGAATGCGGCCGACTCGGCGTCAGGGAAACGGTCCATGGTGATACGCGTGAGGTCGAAAAGCGTGATTACGAATCGCAGCTGAATCGGAACGAATCGTCCAAGTCCAACGGCAAGATGAGCGTGCGGAGATTGTCCGCACGCGCCGCCGAGCACATACCATCCCGCACGGCGGCATCGGAAACGAACCGGCTGTCATATTCTGCGTTGAACACAGGTTTCCCTCCTGTCACAAAAGGCTGCAACAGGGAGCATTCATCGAACTCGTGACACTGCTCGTCGACCGAGAGATCGAAGTAGGCAATCAGGTCGAGGATCTGATCCAGATCATTCTTCAGCGCCACGGCCAGACCGCGCTCGTGGGCAGCGTTCGCAATTCTCCGGTTGAAGGCGAGCTGATCCGCAGCCGTGAGGTCGAAGCCGCTGTTGTTGACGTACCCGTCGACATTATCCGGTTCGACGCCGTCACACCCCTTCTGCACGGCGATGTCGAGACGATCGCTCATGATGTCCAGAACGATAGACGATCGGATGTCCAACCACCGCTCGTCGGCGAACCCCTCCAGAGTATTTCCGAGAACCTCCTGCGGAAAACGATTGGCATCGGATCGAAAATCCTCGAACGAACCGGCGGAAAAATAACAGATCACCCGTTTGCCGGTCGCCTGGAGCGACGCGATCGTGGAAGCGGAAACATCGAACAGGTCGATGTCGTACACGTCCACACTATATGTGGTGTTAACGGTGCCCAGGAGCTGCCACTGCCACGTAGCCGCCACGCCAGGACGGTACCAGTTACCATCCGTGATCGGCGGGATGTTGGGATCTAGAGTGCCCTCGGGTCCGGAAGAATCGTCGCCACACCCAACCAGCGCCATGGCAAGCACCAAGGTGCAGCATGATTGCATGGCACCGCGTGCAGACTCGGCGCTACTCATCCCCCAGGCTCCGCTGCGTGAGGTCATCGCCCGCTTTCCCTCGATTTCGTCCACCATTCGAGACGCTCCGCTAAAGTTTTTTCAAAACCATGGCTCGTCGGTTCGTACCACCGGGCGCCGCGCAACACCTCTGGCAAGTACTCCTGCCCTGAGGCGTGTCCCTCCTCCGCGTGGTCGTAACGATACCCCTTGCCGTACCCCAGATCCTTCATTAGTCCGGTGGGAGCGTTGCGAATATGAAGCGGCACCGGTTCTGCCGGGTGCTCGCGAGCGGCCTGCTGCGCCCGACTCCACGCCTCGTATACGCGGTTCGACTTGGGCGCGGTGGCCAGATATATCACCGCCTCCACAATGGCCAACTCACCCTCGGGAGAGCCGAGGAAGTGATACGCGTCCTTGGCTGCAACAGCTATGGAAAGCGCCCGCGGATCGGCCAGCCCGATGTCTTCCGTCGCCATCCGTACCACACGTCGCGCGAGGAACAGAGGATCTTCGCCGCCGTCGATCATTCGCGCCAGCCAATACAACGCTCCCTCCACGTCGCTGCCTCGCACCGCCTTGTGCAGCGCAGAAATGATGTTGTAGTGCTCTTCACCACCCTTGTCGTAGCGGGCCATGCGGCGCTCCAGCACCGACTCCACGACATCAGCAGAGATGACCTCGGCGGGTGGTGCCGGCTCCAGTGACATTACGTAGTCACTCACTGCCTCCACCGCGTTCAACGCACGGCGGGCGTCGCCATCGGCGTGTCGCACCAGGAGTTCCATGGCCTCTTCCGCAAGTGTCAGGCCCGGCGCGCTGCCCTCTGCCTTTGTCTCTTCCCACAGACACCCCATCGCCCCCTCGATGATCGACCGGATGTGGCGTGCCTCGAGGGGCTCGAGCACGAACACTCGCAGGCGCGACAGCAACGCAGAGTTCAGTTCGAACGACGGGTTCTCGGTCGTGGCACCGATGAGCGTGATGACGCCTTCCTCCACCCACGGGAGAAACGCATCCTGCTGCGCCTTGTTGAACCGGTGAATCTCGTCGCAGAACAAGATCGTACCGCGCCCTTCGAGATCGCGGCGCTCTGTCGCCTCTTTGATGATTTGCCGCACTCGCGGTACGCCCTCGGTCACCGCACTGAACGCCTCGAACGCCCGGTCTGTGTAGTTCGCGAGCAAGCGGGCAAGCGTCGTTTTTCCCGAGCCCGGAGGTCCCCAAAAGACCATGCTCCCCACGGCGCCGCGCTCGATGGCGTCGCGGAGGGGCTCGCCTGGACCTAGGAGCTGCTCCTGCCCCAGGAAGTCCTCGAGCCTCTCAGGACGCATGCGATGGGCAAGGGGGACCTTACGGCCTACAACCGATTGGAAGAGCGACGGGTCGGAGGTCATGGGGGAAAGATGCTATAGTCCGACCCGGCGCGCGAGGTGAAGTCGTGGATATCAGCAGCCCTACCGGATATTCCAACCGTTGACCGGCCCGCCGTGGAAAAACTTCTCCGGCGTCATGACGCCGTTCTGCTTGAAGACAACACCGTCCTTCATCACGAACTGCACGTCGCGCAGCGCGTCGATGCTCTCGAGCGGATTGCCGCCAACCGCGATCAGATCGGCGGCGAGACCAGCCCTGATGGGCCCGCGCGTGTTCTCGGTCTCGCTCACCAGATAACCGTTCGTCGTCATTGCCCTAAGGATGTCGACGTTGGGAATGCCGGCGGCTTTCCACGTTTCGATGAACTCGATGGCCACTTCACCACGCGTCATGCCAGGAATGTAGTAGTCCGCGTCGGTAGAGAACGTCAGGGGAACGTTGTTCTCGTACGCGTTCCGCAAACCGGCAACCGTTCGCTCGTAGCGTCCCTCGGTGGTGTGCCCCACCAGCGTCAGCGGCGTCTCGGTTCCGGCACGCCAGATTCCCTTTTTCGCCATGAGCTTGTGCATCTCGTCGGTGAGACCGCCGCCGTGGGCGATAGACCAGATGCCGGCCTCAATCGCACGACGGGCACCGTCCACTGTCTGCACGTGACCTTCGACCTTGAGCCCCGCCCTCCCCGCCTCATCTATGAACAGCTTGATGTCATCAACCGAGTAGCCCCACGGCTTGCAATCCACACAGATCTTGATGACCGTCGCGCCGAAGAGGGCGTTCTGCCGCACCGCCTTGACGATCTCGTCGGGCGTATCGGCGTCGAGATACTCGGGATACACGATGTTCTTGTCCATCGCCATTTCAGGCGTTGGCCAGAACTGTCCGCCCATGCCCCCGATGATGATGCCTGAGTTCACGATCATCGGCCCCGGAATCCACCCTTGCTCGATCGCGATCCGCAGCGCCGTGTCCGCATAGTTGCCGTTGTTCCCCATGTCGCGGACGATAGTGAAGCCCGCCGAGAGCATCTGTATGCCGTTCGACGCGGCCTGGATCGCCCGGAGCGGTGTGCTCTCGAGGACATAGGTCAGGTAGTAGACGTTGTTCTCCGGCACTGCCTTGTACGTCAGCGCCAAGTGGTTGTGCGCGTCCACCAGGCCAGGCAATACCGTGAGCTGCGACAGGTCGATCACCTCGGCCCCGGGAGGTATGGCGACGTCAGGGCCGATGGCCTGGAACCTCCCCCCTTCGATCAGGATGATCTGGTTCATGGTGACGGTGCCTGCTTCGGGATCGATGAGGCGGCCGGCGCGGATGGCGGTTACCTGTGCCGCGGCCGGCGACGCTGTGAGAACCAGCAGCCCCGCGTGGAACGCGATGGCCTTTGCCTTCGTTACGATGTGCATTGCAGCACTCCTGGCGGATTAGTGTCTGGCTGAATCTGCGTTGCCCTGGCTCGACCTCGCTGGGACATGCGCCAAAGGACATTCGTTGGATACGACTTTCAACACTAGCGGCGGCCGGCGTCAGCCCTCGCTGGCCTTGCGCCGGAGAGCGCTCAGGGCCTGGTCGATACCGGCGTACCCCCTGCCGACCACCTCCCGTATGCTCCCAATTCTCGATTCGAGCCTGCCGCTTCGCTTCACTACGAAGGCCAGGTCGTTCGCAATTTGAGCCAGCGGACCTAACGCGTTGTTCGCGAAGAACCTGGCCAAAGTGCTTGCATTCCTGTGACACTGGAGCAACAACGTGTCCCTGCCCCTCTCTTCCGTTGCAGCCTTCTCCACCAGCGAACGTATTCGGTCCCACTTTCTCTTCCCTTCGTCCAGCGCCTCTACTCTGCCCTGGTCGGCGGCACTCAGTTTGGATCCCATATTGGCTCCCGATTCCGGTCCATTGTCAAGGAGGCACCATAGCCACCCTGGCAGGGTAGCCCTCTGTAGTGGTTGCGGACCTTCACAATACGTTCAGCCGCAGCGGCACCGATGTGACGTGGCCCGTACAACCATTGAATAGTCCCGATCTTCACTCGCCGGCGCTAGGGTGAAATCAGCTTCAGGTTGGAGAAGTATCGCCGTGCAAATCCGCGATCCCGACTCAATAGCGCATCGGCCCGAACCAACGCGTGGGCCGCGACGAGGAAATCGGCGATCAATCGCGTCCGTCGGCCGCCTTTTCTCCGGTAGCCCCTCCAGAGTCGACCGGCGGTCTCCGACGTCTCCCGGTCGAACGGATCGAACTCGATCCCGGCATCTACCAGCACATCCATCTCACCTTGGCGTGCGAAAACCGCACGTACCTCTGCCCAGACCACGGGACAGGCGATGATCCGGCCGGCTCTGCGAGCCTCATCGAGAGCGCGATACGAGGACTCGGCGTTAGGCGACCCGGCGACGAGAACGTCGAGCAACACGGAACTGTCCACCGCCGTGATCATTCCCCGTCCAGCTCCTCGCTACAACGGGGGCCCCGCGCCTGTTCGAGATACTGATCCACGTCCAACTCGTGTGTAACGCGGCCCAGGAGCGCACGAAGCGGATCGTCCCGGGCAACCTTTCTTATGAGCAGACCATCTTCGTGCTCTTCGAACACGACCTCTTGGCCAGGCTTCACCCCGTAGCGAGTGCGGAGAGCCTTTGGAATGGTGACTTGGCCACGCTCTCCGACCCTAGATGTTCTACTTTTAGATACATATTTCATATTTCCAATATATGTTTTCTAAATCGTATATACAAGCGGATCGTCCGGCGTGTGCCCGGGCGGCGAGGAGATCCATCACATGACCTACGATGAGCCGCCGTCGGTCCTTTCCGTTGATTCCGTGGCTCATCCGGGGTGGGATGGAAGGGTCGAGAATAGTCCCTTGAATCACTCACCACGCAATTCCCGGATGAACCAAAAGAAATTAGGGTCCATATTGAGACTCGCACGTCAAGAAGGGGCAGAGAGCCCGTGTCCACGAGCAGTTGAGCCATCGAGGAATTGGCGATGTCCGACCCGAATGCCGGCGACCCTCAAGACGATGAGTTGCCGAAAGATCCAGCGGTCGACTGTGAGATCGAAGTGACCTGCCCGTACTGCGGCGAGACGGTCTTGATCATGCTGGACCCCGCGGGTGGCGGCGCGCAGGATTACGTGGAAGATTGCGAGGTTTGCTGCCGGCCGTGGCAAGTCAGCGTACGGTACGACGATAGGGGAGCTGCGACGGTGCACGTGGAACAGGCACAGTAAACCTCAGCCACCGGAGGTTGTATGAATCTGCAGGTCGGTGACACGGCCAGTCGGAGTTTGACCCTAACCGCCGACGCCGTGAAGGCATTCGCGGAGCTAACCGGCGACTACAACCCTCTGCACTTCGACGAGGACTTCGCCGCTCAAACCAAATTCGGACGCTTGGTCGTGCAAGGAGGCCTGACTACGGGTTTGCTTCATGCGTTGGTAGCAATGGATATGCCCGGTCCAGGCACCGTTTTCTTGAGTCAGAACTGGAAGTTTACTGCACCGGTATTTATCGGCGACACCATAGTGGCAGACGCCGAGGTTATGAGCGTGCACGCGACCAAGCCGGTTTGCCAGCTTGCCGTCTGTGTGAAGCGACAGGATGACGAGACCGTGCTCGAAGGAGAGGCATGGTGCTACACGTTTTCGGCTGAGATTTCTGGAGCTGGCTAGTGCATCCATCTCGCTAGAGAGGCTCCGCTTCCGCCCGACTCCTTTGTCCATTTGAGTTTCGCCAGAACCGTGTCCTCCGGACTCGGCACGCGAAGGGAGATTCCCAAAATTTCCTCGACAGATTTCCGGGAAAATCGAGACTGGTCAAAGGGGTCTTCGGTCAGATAGAACTCGGGGGGTGGAAACGCGTCAACCAGCGTCCTTACCGCTGTCTCATTCATGGCAACGACGACGTCGATATCGTGCGTGGCCCTCGGCTCCCCCTGCAAACTGGACACGAAAGAGCCGGTGAGCATGTAGTCGACCCCGGCACGCTCTAGCGCTTCAACTACTCGTCTCAGTAAATCCTGTTGTGACACTTGTCGAGCCGGTCCAAGAGCAGCCGGTGGAACTCGTCTCGCGACAGTGCGGGAAACCGCCGGCGCAAGCCGTGGACGAACAGACGCTTAGCAAGATCAGACAATTCGAGTGCCTTGCGGAGACGTTGTTCGCTGGACATTCGACGAAGGGTCTCCAGATACACACGGTGGTTTGGGTAAGATTTCGGATTCATTTCCCCTTGCCCCTACCTCCGGGTGTCCCGCAGTTCGGCGAGCGCCCGTTGTACCTCGGCCAACGCGTCTCGTTGGGCAATGGTGGGCCCAAAGAAAGAACCACCCCGGAAGCCACGACCCGTGACGTTCAAACTTCGCATCTGCTGCCGAATGCGGCGCGCCAGATCCTCAGGAACCTCACCGTCGTTGAGCATCACCTGAACCTCATTCAACGCGATGAGGTACCGCTCCCGCATCCGATATTGACTGTCGGTGATCGGAAGCTCCGGATCTCCCCGAACGCGCATCGTTTGAGTCGAAGTCGTTCCCCGAGCGTCGAGTGTCACCGTGTAGAGGCCGGGTGCCACCGATGCCGCGCGTGTTCCCAAAGTCCGCGGCACTTCCGAGGTGTCCAACGGTTCCCACATCTCTGATTCACCCGAGAAATCCCACTGGAGATCCCACGTCACCCGATGGAACCCAGATGACGACGGCACCCGCATCTGTTGGACTTCCCTGCCGGCTTCGTTCCTAATTCTGATCGTCGCCGCTCCGCCTCCTTCGCCGAGACTATAGGTCAGGTACACGCCGTCAGGTGGGTTTTCACCGGCGAACTCGGCCTGACCGCGGTACGACGTGTCCTTCCAATAGTTCTTCAGCGTGCCCAACGGAATCGTGAACAGATGCGCGTCTGGCCTCCGATCGGCCAGCTCGGCCAGCGGCTGTGTGTCGTCCAAGATATAGATGCTTCGTCCGTGCGTTCCGGCAACCAGGTCCTTGTCCCGGGGATGGATCACGAGGTCGTCGTAATGCGTCGTGGGGAAGTTTGGCATCTTCACCCAACCGGCACCGGCATCGAACGACACAAAGAGAGCGTGCTCCGTTCCCAGGAAGAGCACGTCGGGATTGTCCGGGTGTTCTATGATGACATTCGCCGAACCGGTGGGAAGGTTGTTCGTGATGTTCTCCCAGCTCTCGCCGAAGTCGGTAGTGCGGAAGACGTAAGGATTGAAGTCTCCGTCGCGGTGGGCGTCCAACGTCAGGTATGCTACGCCCTCCCCTCGGAGAGAACCGAGAACACGACTCGGATATGTTCCACGCAATTCGCGCGGCAAGTTTGCAGACACTTCGGTCCAACTCCGCCCCTGATCCTGCGAGACTTGAATGTTTCCGTCGTCCATACCGACCCAGAGAACGGCTGGATTCAGTGGAGACTCCGCCAGGGTGACGGCCTCACCGTAACTGCCCGTGCCGTCGTTGGGAGAGATGTCGATGTCGGCGCCTCTCACATCCATCAATTGCAAGTCGTCACGATCCACCTGCTTTGAGAGATCCTTCGTCCGCTCCCAACTCTCGCCCCGGTCTCGTGACATAAAGAGTCGGTTGCCGGCGACGTACACCACGCGGGGATCGTGTCGTGACACGAGGCTCGGTGAGGTCCAGTCGAAACGGTAATCCTCTCCCGGTGGAGGTTGTGGGCTGATCGAGAGCGCGTCTCCCGTCTCGGTGTCCAAGCGCGTGTAGCTGCCGCCGTTGGAGCTGCTATAGAGATACCGATGATTCTCGGGATCGACTTGCTGGTACATCCCATCGCCGAAGCCGGTCTGGCGCCAGTCGGCGTTGAGGATTCCCTCCCAGTGACGAGTTTCAGATGGTCCCATGAAAGAGTGGTTGTCCTGCAAGCCTCCGTAGATCCAGTACGGATCTCGCATATCCACCCCGATGGCGTAGAACTGTGCGATGTTGAAGTTGTTGAGCTTCCGGTAGCTCCGGCCGCCATCGTAGGTTTCATGTAGGCCCGCGTCACCGGCCAGATAGAAATGCTCAGGATCGCCCGGGTCTATCCACATGGCGTGCATGTCGGAGTGGACCCCTACGTCATAGGTGGGCTGAGCATTGATCAGCTCCCACGTCCTCCCGCCGTCTTCACTCTTCATGGACGTAGTGGCAGGAGTATAGACCCGATTCGGATTCGTGGGATCGATGAAGATCTCCGAGTAATACATGGGTCGCTGGTTCCGGTCGCTCACTCGGGTCCACGTCGCGCCTCCGTCCTCGGTCCGGTACGTGCCCTGGTTGGGGTTTCCGGGCGCACCGCGGCCTCTTCCTGTGAAACCTCCGCCCCCGTCCCCCTGCCGTGGCGGGCGGCTGTACTCGACAAGGGCGTTGAGTATCTGCGGGTTCGAGCGGGAGATGGCGAGACCGATGCGGCCTTTCTCGTCTCCCGGGATTCCGTTCGTCAATTCGGTCCACGTGTCGCCACCGTCGGTCGTCTTGTAGATCCCGCTCCCGGGACCTCCGCCGTTGAAGCCCCACGTCCTCCGTAAGCGCTGATATGTGGCGGCATAGATCACGTTGGGATTCGACGGGTCCATGACCATGTCGACTGCGCCAGTGTATTCGTCTATATAGAGGACCTTCTCCCAGTCTTGTCCGCCGTTCGTGCTGCGGAAGACGCCTCGCTCCTCATTGGGCGCCCACAGGTTGCCAAGTGCGGCGACGTATACGATGTCGGGATTCGAGGGGTGGATCTCCACCTTCCCAATGTGCCGGGTTTCCACCAGCCCCAAGTGCGTCCACGTCTCCCCGCCGTCGTCCGACCGATAGACCCCGTTCCCCCACGAGGTGCTCTGGCGGTTGTTCTGCTCTCCCGTGCCCGCGTAGAGGATATTCGGATCTGACTCGGAGATGGCCACGTCACCGAACGTGCTCACCGGCATGTGCTCGAAGACGTTCTTCCACGTGTGGCCGCGATTGGTGGTCTTCCACAGGCCGCCGGAAGCCGTGGCGACGAAGATGGTGGATGGATCTCCCGGCAGAGCTTCCACATCGTGGACGCGGCCGCCCGTCACCGCCGGACCGATGCTGCGAGGTCGGAAGGTGTCGAGGTCCGATTGCGAGATGTTCACTGATTGAGCTTGGACTGTTCCCGGCGCGAAGAGCACGACCGTTGCGAGAACAGCCGAGTATTTGACGAACGACTTGGTCATGGGACATCTCCTGAACGCTAAACTCCAGCTGGGTGACGAGCAGAGCAATCGTACTGGCTGGGTCACACGGCGGCAAGACTCACAAGGTCTTTTACGCCACCCTGCACGTCATGTCCTGCCCGCAGCACAGCGGCGACTTCACCTTGCCGTGTCCGTCGGGACACTGGGAGATCGTAACTGTCCCACCATCATCCAGCGTCAGTGAGTCGTGTTCGAGTTCTTTTCCGCAGTGGCCGCAGGTCATAGATCCGACGCTCATGCCACACTTTTCGCAGGTGTACGCTGCCATGGTTTTCTCTCGGGTTAGAGGAGATGAATATCCAATATCCAATATCCAATATCCAGTATCCAGTATTCAATATTCTCTAGGACTCGAGGCCGAAGAAACTCTCAAGACTTGGCACCTCATCCGGCACCGTGGAGCTCGAAAGCCGCACCCCCGGATCGGGTGCACGCATCCCGGAGTACAGCGCAATATGCGCATCTACGATCCGCCGACGCGCTTCTTCATCCGGTTCCATATCCCAAACGCCGCGTTGTGAGGTGCCGCCGAGTACGATGCCGTCGCTGCGCGGCATCATATGAATGGGAAACCCTCGCCGATCACCGCCCGGAGTGGGAACACCACCGAAGGTACCGTAGTTGACCTCGGGCTGTGGCACCAACACGGTGAGCTGCCCTTTGACCGGTATGATCTTGGGTGCTTTTGAAGACACGTCAGCACCACAAACTCGAGTGCGGCCGGTATCGTCTCGCGCCGTGAGGACAATGGTTCTGGAGGCCTGGTGATGTGTGCGGCCATGAGCTCCTGTGCCGACGCACCGTCAAACGGCGGCGTGCCCGTCAGCAACTCGTACGCCACGACGCCAACGGCATAAATGTCGGCTCGGTGATCCACGTTTGGATCCCCAGCCGCCTGCTCCGGCGCCATGTACGTGGGCGTCCCAAGCGCCAACCCGACACTGGTGAGCTTTGCACCGGTCGAGGCTTGACTCACCGCCTTTGCGACACCGAAATCCGTCAAGATTGCGTGGCGATCGGAGAGCATAATGTTCTCCGGCTTGATGTCGCGATGCACGACCCCATGTTGATGCGCATGGACGAGGGCGCCTACGATGTCGCGTAACAGGGACACAGCTTCGGCGATGGGCAGCTCGCCCTCGGCGGCGAGTTTGTCGCGCAACGATTGGCCCTCTTCATACGGCATGACATAGTAGAGGAAGCCGTCAGCCTCGCCCGAATCGAAGAGCGGCAGGATGTGCGGGTGGTGGAGCTGCGCGGCGATGGCAATCTCCCGGACAAACCGCTCCGACCCCAGCGCCGCAGCGAGTTCGGGGCGCAGCACCTTCACCGCAACATTGCGCTCGTGTTTGACGTGGCGCGCGAGGTAAACCGTGGCCATACCTCCCGCGCCGACTTCGCCCTCGATGGCGTAGCGGCCGGCAAGGGCGGTGGTGAGGCGGGAGAGTTGGTCGGTCATGGGAGAATCATGAATATCGAATCTTGAACAAGGAATGTCGAAGTGGCATCAAGACCACATCGTCATTCGAAATTCCTTGTTCGTCATTCATCATTCGGTCCCGGTAGGTTCATCCGCCGCAGCAGATCCTGAAAGCGCGGGTCGTCGCGCAGGTTGTCCAAAACGCGCTCCACACTGAGATAAGGCATGTTGGGGTCGCGCTCATCATAGCCTCTCTCCAGCCACTCGAGGGCTTGGTCGTTCTCCCCGGCCAAGGCATACAATGTCACAATGCTATGGGGCGCAACAAAGGTTGTGCGTGAGCGCGCTGCGAGCGTCTCCGCGGCGACACTCATCGCCCTGGCATAGCCCGCCTCCGCGTAGCCGCGCTCCAGAGCTTCCACGACTTCACGATCGCCTATCGCGGCAAAGAACGCCTTCGTTTCCGCTAGTGCCTCCTCATACATCTGCTTTTGGTGGAACGCATGGTAAAGACCTAGATGTGCCCTAACGTGGTTCGGCACCGTTCTGAGCGTGTTGCGGAACTGCGCGATGGCCTCGTCATACCGGCGGACGAACAGCAAGTCCATACCATAAAAAGTCTGAAACATGGGGTTGAACGGATCCAATTCCAAGGCTCGCTCGATCTGCGCCATCGCTTCCTCCGGACGTTCCATCATCATCAAGAAATCCGCGTAGAATGCGCGCACGTCCGGATAGTTGGGGTTGATCGCGATCGCCCGAAGGAACGCCGTCTCCCCTCCCTCCCAGTCCCAGTCGCCCCAAGTTCTGATTAGCGCCAACCAGTGGTGAACTTCCGCGAGCGTGCTATCCAACTCCAGGGCCTTTCCCACCGCCGCCTTCGCTCTTGGCAATGCCTCATGGGATGGCGCAAGCCCAATTTGCTGGCGCCCGACCCAGACTGCGCCGATACCCACATAGGCCAGGGCGTAATTCGGGTCAATCTTCCGGGCTGACTCGAAGTACTGCAGGGCGGTCTCGAGGTCCGCTGGAGTAAGTTTATCCCAATAAACCTGGCCCTTGAGATAGGCTTCGTAGGCTTTCGGGTTAACGGGGGGCGCACTCGCCAGCCGGGCTTGCGCCTCCGGCGTCAGGGCTAACTGGATTTCATCGACGATCGCGCGCGTCACCCGGCGCTCGAGCCCCACGATGTTCCCCAGGTCACCGTCGAAGCTCTGGGTCCACAGTGGCTCCTCCG
>JADFIT010000085.1 GCA_022566515.1 Gemmatimonadota bacterium | reverse complement strand
TTGTCACCCCGCTGACCTGGAAATAACTTCCGGTTTCCGCCACGCAGCCGAGACCTGTGATCCTACATATAACAGGATAAGATCAGCGATGCGTCATTCACGGTTCCGCCTAAGTGCTCTTTGGCTTCTGGGATGTGTCCTTTCAGGTGGTGAGACGGTACAGGGGCAGCCCCCGTCACCGCCCCCGAAGCTGGTGGTCGTCATTTCCGTCGACCAGATGCGGGCCGATCACCTCACACGGTTTGCTTCGTTGTTCGAAGGCGGGCTAGCCCGGCTGGCCGGCGAGGGGGAGGGAGGGGGAGGGGGAGCGGTGTATACGGAGGCGCACCACGACCATTTCTTCACGTCCACCGCTGCGGGCCATGCCACGATCTCGACAGGCGTGTATCCCAGCCGCAGCGGTATCGTGGCCAACAGCTGGTGGGACCGGAAGGAACGAAGGAACGTCTATTCGGTTGCCGATCCGAATGCTCCCATTGTCGGCCGGGCCGGTCTTTCGGGGCGGTCGCCGGCCAACATGATGCGCGACGCGGTGGGCGATTGGCTCAAGCGGCACTCTTCGGGGAGCAAGGTCTACGCGGTGGCGCTGAAGGACCGGGCGGCGATCACCATGGGCGGGCGGCGCCCCGACGGCGTGTACTGGTACGACGCCGAGACCGGCAGGTTCGTTACATCCACGTACTATCGCGATTCGGTGCCCGGGTGGGTTCGCGCCTTCAATGATTCCGCGTTGGTGGATTCCTATTTCACCAAGGAATGGACGCGATTGCTGCCGGAGGAAGCATACTCGGCTTCGCGGGAAGACAGCTTCCCGGAGGAGAGTGATGGTGTTCACATCACGTTTCCTCACCGGTTCTATGTTATGAGCGATAGCTCTGCGGAGCGGGACTGGGAGGAGGAAGGGTCGACTCCTCGGCCCCGATATCCGGAGGCTTATTACGACGAAGTCAAGTGGACGCCGTTCGGGGACGAGTTGACCTTCGCGTTCATCGAGCGGATGATCGTGACCGAAGAGATCGGCAAGGACGACGTGCCCGACCTGCTCTTTGTCGGCGCCTCATCCGCCGATTACATCGGCCATCGCTACGGTCCGTTCAGTCAGGAAGTGCAAGATTATTACCTGCGGCTGGATCGCATGCTGGATGGATTCCTCGACTTTCTGAACGAGACGGTGGGAGAGGGTCGCTATGCTGTGGTGCTGACGGCGGACCACGGTGTCCTGCCCTTGCCGGAGTACCTGGCCCGCCAGGGTGTAGATGCGCGGCGGATCGGCCGGTTGGAGCGGCAGGAAATCATCATCGGACCGTTGACCGAGGTCTTGGAGGAGCTGGGAATTCTCGAGCAGCTCCGTGGTGTCACCGCCTCCCCGTATGGCCTGGTGATGCGATTTCGCGAGGAAGTGCCGATGTACATCGAGGTGAGGGCGCGCCGGGACGTCGCGAGCAGACTTCGGGAATCAGAGTATGTAGCCGACGCGTTCGCGTACGACGACGTTCTCGAGCCCAGTGACGATCCTTTTCGCCGTCAGTACCTGCGAAGTTTTCACCCGAATCGGGCGCCAGACGTCATCATCAGGTATAAAGAACACTACCTGTACCGCATGGAGAGCGGGGGAACCACTCACGAAACGCCGTACCGCTACGATACCCACGTTCCTCTGGTGTTCTGGGGGCCTGGCATTCCCGCAGGTCGGTACGATCGACGAGTTCAGACCGTTGACATTGCGCCTACGGTTGCTGCGCTTCTCGGCGTCGAAGCGCCGGACGATTTGGACGGCGTGGTGCTACAGGAGGTCGTGCGATGATTGTCGCGCCGGTCAACCGAAGAACACTTCGAACAGGTCGTCGAGTCCGAGCGCCAGGATGACGACGATCCCCACGGGAATGACATACTTGATCCAGTAATACCACAGTTTACCGACAGGCCGTCCTTCGTTGCCCTCGTTGACGGCGTCGAGCGTCTTGCCCAATCCGATTACCCAGGCGAGCCCGGCGAGCGTCAAGGCGCTTCCCACCGGTTGCATCGTGGAACCCCAAAACAGATCGCTGGTCAACATGTAGTCGAGACTCATCATCGCCAACGTCCCGGCCAGCAGCGAAGCCGTGCAGAACACCACGACGGCTTTGCTGCGGCGCCATCCCAGGTGGTCGACGGCGGTCGTCACCAGCACCTCGAACGCCGCGACGGCGGAGAGGAACGCCGCGAAGAACAGTAAGCCGAAGAACAACGCTGCAAAGATCGAACCGCCCTTCATCTGTCCGAAGATGCTCGGCACGGTGATAAACGTGAGCGACGGCCCGCTTTCGAGGTCGAGTCCAAAGGCCACAGCGGCCGGCACGATGACGAATCCTGCCAACACGGCCGCCAGCGTCTCACCGAGTCCAATGGACACTGCCGTAGTCTTGAGGTTGGTATTGGCGGGGAGGTAGCTGGCGTAGGTTACGAGGAACGTTCCGCCCAGGCTCAACGAGAAGAAGACTTGTCCGAGCGCCGCAGTAACAACCCCGACATCGATCCGGGAGAAATCGGGGAACAGGTAAAACTTCAATCCCGCGCCAGCTCCGGGGAGAGTCAACGATCGGGCGATCAACACGAGCAGCAACACAAACAGGAGTGGCATGCCGATCTTGCTGATACGTTCGACGCCCTCCCGAATGCCCATGACGAGGACCGCGCCAACCAACACGAGAACGATAGCGGTCATCAAGAACTGCCCCGCAAGTCCTGCGAGCAAGTCGTCGAAGAAGGTCGCAGGGTTGATCGCATCGATTTTCCCCGACGCGGCGACGAGGAAATATCGCAATACCCAGCCGACGATAACCGTGTAGTACGACACAGCCATGAAGACGGTTGCGAAGAGGGCCCAGCCGAGGGGCCGGCCCGCCGGCATGCCGATGGAGGTGAAGGCGCCAACCGGTCCGCTGCGCGTCATCCGGCCGATGGTGAGTTCCGCCATGAGCGCCGGAATTCCGAACAGCACGAGCACCACCAGATATACCAACAGGAAGGCACCACCACCGAACGCAGCCACCATGTAAGGAAAGCGCCACACGTTCCCCAGGCCGACCGCTACCCCGATAAACGTCATCACGATCCCGAAACGCGTTGTGAAGCGGGGGCGCGATGCAATGATGCCGCTATCTGTGTCGTTCAATCGGGAATCTCGCCTCGGAGAATCGCAGCCAGCTTCGAGGCGTCGATGTTGCCGCCGGAAACTACGCAGACGATTCTGCCGCTTCCGGCGTCTCCGGTCAATGCCACAGCCACCGGTGTGGCGCCGGCTCCTTCGGCCACGATGCGATTGCGCTCGACGAGCGTTCGTATGGCTTGGGCAACGCGGTCTACCGAGGTGACGAGCGAGCCGCTGAGCAGGTTGCTGGCTAGCGGCCACATTTCGTTTAGCACGCTCTTGCCGCCGATGCCGTCGATGAAAGTCGGCGTGCGATCGATCTCCACAGCCTCCCCCCGTTCGAGGGACGCGGCAAACGGCGCTGCCGTCTCGACCTCGCAGGCGAACACCTTGGTGTCCGGCTTCTGCTCCCTCATGACGGCCGCGATTCCACAACTCAGACCTCCCCCACCGTACGGCACGAGAACGGTGTCCACGTCCGGGAGATCCTCGAGAATCTCCAACCCGATCGTGCCATTGCCGGCCATTACGTCGGGGTCGCTCACGGGATGGATGAACACGGCGTCCAAACCGGGAAAGTGGTGTGTGACGATTACGCGCCACCATTCGTCAAACGGGACTTTGATGATGCGTGCCCCCATGCGTTCGATCGCTTCCAACTTCGTCTTTGGCGCGTGGTCGGGAACCACCACATGGCAGGGGATTCCCAACCGCTTCGCGTTCCACGCAACCCCCTGTGCCATGTTGCCCGCGCTGGCGGTGTAGACTCCCTTTGCCATCGTAGCTCTTTTTTGCTTGAGCATCGCGTTCCCCGCGCCACGGATCTTGAAAGAGCCGATCGGCTGGAGATTCTCGAGTTTGAGGTAGATGTCCGCCGCCGTGTCAACGTTGAGACGGACGAGTGGCGTGCGATTGGCCTTGCCGGCGATCCGGTTTCGGGCTGCCAAAACCTCGGCCAGCGGCACCGGTTCAAGTTGGGGCATGCTTTAGTCCCCCGAGATCTACCGCCGTTCCGATCCCTTCGGCCTCGGCTCGTTGGTACACGTAGTGGGCTGCGGCCAGGTCTTCCACGGCCAGCCCCAGCGACTTGAACAGTGTGATCTCGCCGGGAGACTCACGTCCGCTCAGGTTCCCGAGGAGAATGTCACCGATCTCGCCGACAATGTGATCGTCGTCGATGGCTCCTTCCTTTTTGGGGAACAGAAAATCTCCTGCTTCGTTGACGGTGGATTCCCTCCTGTCCACGAACAGCCGCGACCGAACCACCGCCGCCGTGTCGAGTTCCCGGGCGAAGCGCACGCTCGATCCCACCGCGTTGACGTGACAACCGGATGCGATCCACTCTCCCTGCAACACCGGATCGCTGGATGACGTAGTGGTGCATATGATTTCCGCCCCGTCGATAGCCTCCTGCGCCGACGCTGTGGCAATCACCGGGATTTCGTGCCGCTGGCCCTCCTCTGTTGCGAAGCGTTCGCGGTGCTCTCGATTGGGACTGTAGACCCGCACGCGCTCGATGTTGCGCACGACTCGCATCGCCTCCAGATGGGTTCGAGCCTGAACGCCGGAGCCGAGGATGGCAAGGTCGGTTGCCTCCTCCCGGGCCAGGAGTCGGGTGGCCACGCCCGTCGTCGCAGCGGTCCGTATGGCTGTGATCTCGCTGGCATCGACGATGGCCAGCGGCACTCCGTGCTCCGCGTCGAACAACACCACCACGCCCTGGTGCGAGTCGTATTCGGTTCCATGGTTGCCCGGAAAGACAGCCACGACCTTGAGGCCCAGGGCCTTCGGTCGCTCCATATAGCCCGGCATCATGCCAAGGATGCCAAGGTCGTTGGGAAGCCGGATTCCCGTACGCAATGGGTTTATCGCTTCGCCGCGTGAGAGGGTCGCGAGCGCCTCTGCCATCAAGTCGATGCAAGCATCCATCGGCAGGAGCTTGCGTACCTCGGTTTGTGAGATTACGAGAGCGGTCATGGCGCGTCCGGTGATGACGAGAGAGAGTATGGTCTTCGCTTGGGGGGAGTGTCAATCGGTCCGCCGGATTATGTTACAGGATCTCACACGGAGAGTTCTATGAATAGGCATCTCTCGGCGCGGTTAACTACGGCGTTGGTTCTTGTGGCGTTGCTCGGCCCGGCACCCCGAGCGACGGCACAGACGGAGGAAAAGGCGATCGTCCAGGTGGTCCACGATCTGTTCGACGGAATGCGCGACAAGGACGCCGAGAAGATTCGCGGTGTGTTTGCCGAGGGGGCGCGGCTCGGTGCGCTGAACCGAGAGGGCGTCGTGAGCTACACCGCGGCAGAGGACTTCGCCATGCGCATCGGCCAAAGCGCGGCAAGCCTCGACGAGCGCGTGTGGGATTGGGAGGTCCGCATCGACGGCAACCTCGCTCAGGTCTGGACGAAGTACGACATCCTGATCAACGGCGAGTTCAGCCACTGCGGTGTCGACGCCTTTCAGTTGTTCGACACGACTGATGGGTGGAAGATCATCCACTTGGCGGACAGCCGGCGCACCGGGCCGGATTGCTGGCGGTATCCCGGGAACGAGTGATAGGAGGGCGGGGGAGGGGGTCCTACGGTCCTCCCTTCTCCCTTTTCACCAATCGTTGGTACGCCTCAAAGTCCCCGGCACCAAAACACACAAACCTCACCAGCTCGATCGGGCCCGGATCGTCCAGCCATTTTCTAACGGTTGTCACCGCAATCTTGGAGGCTTTCCCGATGGGGTATCCATAAACTCCCGTGCTGATGGACGGAAACGCGATTGATTTCACTCCGTGCTCCGACGCGAGCGTCAGTGAATTGCGATAGCAGTTTGCGAGTCGCTCGGCTTCGTCGCGCGTGCCGCCATTCCACACGGGCCCTACGGTGTGAATCACATGTTTCGCCCGTAATCCGTATCCGGCGGTGATGCGAGCTTCGCCGGTGGGACACCCTCCGAGGGTGCGGCACTCTTCCACCAGCGCCGGGCCGGCCGCACGGTGGATTGCGCCGTCAACGCCTCCGCCGCCCAGCAGCGTGTTGTTGGCCGCGTTCACGATGGCGTCGACATCTTGCTGGGTGATGTCGCCCTGTATGATTTCGATCATGGGAACGTCGGGTGTCGGTTGCTTGAAGTTAGTGGCAGAGGGTGGGTGGCAGTAATGGTAGAGGAGTGGGACCGCCTGGAGCTGGGTGAGGGGATGGGGTGGTGGTTATCCGATGCTCACCATGCGGTCGATGGCGGCCTTGGCCCTGGTGCGGATATCTTCAGGCACCGTGATGACGTGACGGTCGTACAGCAGGGAATCCCGCAAGCCTTCCAGCGTGATGGCCTTCATGTACTGGCACACCGCCCGGGGATCGGCCGGGAGGAACTCCTTGTCGGGTAGCTGCTTCTTCAAACGGTGCAGGATGCCGACCTCGGTGGCCACGATGAACGTGCTGGCGGGGCTCGACTCCGCGAACCGGATCATACCCTCCGTTGACGTGACGTGCACCAGCTTGGCGTCCAAGTCACCGAGTCCGGCCTCGTAGATGAGCTGCCCTGCGCAACCGCACTCGGGATGCACGAGAACCTCAGCTCCCGGATGCTCGCACCGCTGCGCGTTCACAGTGCGGGCGTTGATCTCCTTGTGTACGTGGCATTCACCCATCCACACCTCCACCTCCCGGTGGGGCCGCAGGCGCTTGATGTGGGCACCGAGAAAGAAGTCCGGCAGGAAGAGGATGCCGCGATCCTCGGGAATGGCGTCGATGATTGCCACCACGTTCCCGCTGGTGCAGCAATAGTCCAATTCGGCCTTGACCTCGGCCGTCGTATTGACGTATCCCACCGCCACGTGGTCTGGGAACTCGGCCCTCCAGCGCCTCACGTCCTCGGCGGTGATGCTTGCCGCCAAGGAGCAGCCCGCCCGCAGGTCTGGGAGGAGCACGCGCTGTTCAGGGGAGAGGATGGAGGCCGTCTCGGCCATGAAGTGGACGCCGCAGAACGCGATGACGTCAGCCTCAGTCGCCATTGCCTGGCGCGAGAGACCCAGGGAGTCACCCACGTAGTCGGCGATGTCCTGAACCTCGGGGCGCTGGTAGTTGTGGGCGAGTATCACCGCGTTGCGGGTACGGGCCAACTCCCGGATCTCGTCGTACAGCTCGCTGATCCGGTCGGTGCTGAGTTCGCCCTCCTCGAGAACGGGCATAGCTACGGTCATGAGCCGAAATCTAGCCGAACTGACGCCCCAGTGCAGGGCTTCGGGACCCCAAGCCGCTGGTGTGGCGGAAGAGAGAGCGTTGGCCCCGGAGAGGCGGACGAGGAGCCCCGCCGCCGGCGCCGGTCGTGATCCCCCTCACGCCTTTCATGATGCGATAATGATAGCTTGCCACGCAGGTTTCGAATCACATGGCGGGTGTGAGAGGTCGGGCGGATCTCGAATCCCTCTCGCCGGAGGTGTCGCATGACCGGTCCCGAGCGGCCGAGCCAGTCAGAATCGATTCGGTGTCCGAAACATGGGTACTTCTACCGACCGGATCGGGCCCGGGGCTGCCCGAAGTGCCTCGAGGGGCCGGTTGCCGGGGAGCCCGTCCCCGCCGAGAGTGATGTAGCCCGGCCCGGCCGGCGTTTCTCGCCGGTCACGGCTCTCATCGGGCTTGCGGTGGTATCCGGGATCGGCTGGGGCGGATACGAGGTGCTCCGGGCGATGGGCGACAAGGGCGAGGAGTTGTTCGCCGAGACGCAGGAGATCGAGGGCCGGATCAACCCCGACTTGGTGCGGGCCCAGCTCGTGGCCGTCGAAGGACTGGTGTACGCCAGCGAGGTGGAACCCCATTCACAGGGCGCCCGCATTCAACGGGCGACTATGGTGTTGTACAGCGCCGTGATGCGGAGATCGGCGCGGCTGTTGTCGACGCGCTACGGCAACAGGATAGTGGGGTTCGGAAACTTTGCCTCCCGGTCGGAGGAGGCGGGTTATTCCACGATCGATATGGAATCGGTCCGCCGGGAATGGGAATCGGTTCGATCCGAGGTGTTCCACGACGCCGACTGGTTCCGATCGGCAAGGCGTTAGGCCTCATTCTTCATCCAGGCGCCCTCTTGGATTAGCTCGCTGCATACGTCCTGAGCTGAGCGGCCCGCGGCTTCCGCGGCGAAGTTCACCATCACCCGGTGGCGCAGGACGGCAAGGGCGACGCTTTGGAGGTCGTCGAGATCGGCCATCGGGCGGCCGTCCAGCGCCGCCCGGGCCTTTGCGCCGAGCACCATGTATTGGGAGGCGCGGGGTCCGGCTCCCCAGTCCACGTATTCCTTTACCAGCGACGGCGCATCGCCTGAACGCGGCCGTGTCATGCGGGCCAAGCGGACTGCAGCTCGGACAAGGGTCTTTGGGGCGGGAATACGGCGCACCAAATTCTGCATCGTGATGAGGTCCGGCCCGTTGAGTACCGGTGTCACGTCTGGCATGTCCTGGCTGGTCGTCTCTTCGACGATCTCCTCTTCTTCGTCCCTGCTCGGGTAATCGACTCTGAGTTCGAACATGAACCGGTCGAGCTGGGCCTCCGGGAGTGGATACGTTCCCTCCTGCTCGATGGGATTCTGGGTGGAGAGCACAAAGAACGGCTCAGGCAGGTGGTAGGTGGTGCCGGCCGCGGTTACCTCGTGTTCCTGCATGGCCTGTAGCAGGGCCGCCTGGGTCTTGGGGGGCGTGCGGTTGATTTCGTCCGCCAGCACGACGTTGGCGAAGACGGGCCCGTGCACGAAGCGGAAGGCTCGCTTGCCAGTCGTGAGGTCCTCCTCGATGATCTCAGTGCCCGTGATGTCTCCCGGCATGAGGTCGGGCGTGAACTGGATCCGGGAGAATTTGAGATCGAGGGCGTCGGCCAGGGTCGAGACCATGAGGGTCTTGGCGAGGCCCGGCACCCCAACCAAGAGCGTGTGGCCCCGGGAGAGAATGGCGGTGAGGATCCCTTCGAGCACTTCATGTTGGCCGACGATGCGCCGGGCCATTTGCTGCAGGAGTTTGGTTTTGGCGTCGGTGAGGCGATTGAGCAGTTCGACGTCGGTGCCGTGAAGTGCCGGTTCTGCTGTCAAGATCTTTCCTCTGAAGTGGGCTCAGAACAACAACTGTCCTACCTCGAATCTCGTTGCAATGTTGCTGCTTGGGAAGATTTGAAAGAGAGTGTCAATTGCGCCGGGCCGGCCGGCATTTGGCCAGCCCCGTTTGCTTGCGAAATTTTTCACAAGCGGTAGATTTCCGGCCGCTCATGGAGTACAAGCGCTCTCAACGTGGTCGCATTGGTGAAGGATACAAGCTCGTCGGCCTGGGTGGGACGTTGGCAGCGGCGATCATCGTGTTTATGCTTGGCGGGTTCGCGCTCGATCGGTGGCTGGGGCTGACGCCGTTATTCACGTTGGTGGGAACGGCTGTGGGAGCGACTCTGGGTTTCGTCAACGTGTATTGGAAGGTTCAGGCCGAGATCGACAGGGAAAAGAAGAGCGCCGAGAAGAAGAGTTCCAACTGAAACTCGCGTTGTTTGGCGCCGCTCTGACGGCCGGTGTGACGGCGATTCTCTCGGCGTTCTGGGGTCCGTCGGCGATCGTTCCAGGCGTAGTGTTTGGGACTCTGGCCGCGCTGATACAATATGGGGCGGTAGCGGCTGTGAGGCCTGCGCGGGACGCTCCGTTTAGCGAATTCGTGAGCCGGTGGGGCTGGGGCATGGCCCTGCGCTCCGGTGGCATAGTGGTGTTCCTGGTAGCCGTGCTGGTCGACCGGGATCTGTTTCCCCCTGTGCCAACGGCGTTTGCGTACCTAGGGGTGTTGATCCCCTTGCTCTTCATGGAGATGCGTTTCCTCAAGTGATGCAACAGCAGGTAGACATCGGCGAAGTCGTCCTTCATCATGCGGCCGATGCGTATTCCTTCGGCATCGACCCGTATTTCCTGTTGGAGTGGCATGCCTGGGAGTTCATGCAGCTGGGTCCGTTCAACCTGACCCCGACCAAACACGTCATTTTCATGGTCATCGCCGCGCTTTTGGTATTCCTGACCATGCGCGTCGCCGGACAGAAACTTCAGCAGCAGCGCGCGAACGAGAACGCCCCCAAGGGCTTTGCCAATGCCGTAGAAGCAATGGTGTTGTTCGTACGGAATGACGTCGCGATTGCGAACATCGGTCAAGACGGTGCGAAGTTCGCCCCGTTTATCATGACGCTGTTCTTTTTCATTCTCTATATGAACCTGATGGGGCTGATTCCCTTCGGTGCGACGGCGACTGGTAACCTGGGCGTGACGGCCGGCCTTGCGATCATGGCGTTCGTGGTCATCGAGATCAGCGGTGTCGTCAAACTGGGTCCCGTGGGATACATGCGGACGATCTTCCCCAGCATCCCGGGGCTCTCTGGACCGGGTGCGGTGGCCATGTCGCTGTTCATGGCCCCTATAGAGCTGCTCGGCAAAATGGTCAAGCCATTTGCGCTGTGCGTCCGTCTATTCGGCAACATGACGGCCGGGCACTTTGTGATCCTGTCAATGATGGGGATCATCTTTCTGTTTGGGCATCTGACATTCTGGAATTGGGCGATCGGTATTAGTGTGGCAACGCTGATCTTGGGTATCATGATGCTCGAGATTTTCGTTGCTACTTTGCAGGCATATGTGTTCGCATTGCTGACTGCGGTGTTTATCGGGCTGATGCAGCATGAACATTAGGGAGCAGTGCTCACTTCCTGGCGTCGGTGCCGCGTCTCGCGCGACGTCAATTGTACCCAGCCGAGCGGCTGGGGATACCCGCTGGTCGAAGACCGTTGGCGGGTCGCCACGGAGACGCCGTTTTCGGGAGAGACGGCGCTCGAGGTGGGGGCGCAGACAACCTGACATCTCCCAGAGACGACTGAGGAAGGTTCTGACATGATCGACATCATGATGCTGCTTCAAGCCATGACAGAGCAGGAGGCGATGGTGGAGGTGGCCAGGAACACCAACGCACTCCTGGGTGCAGGGATCGGCTTGGGTCTCGCGATCATCGGCGCGGGTATCGGGCTGGGTCGGATCGGTGGACAGACGGCGGAGGCTATCGCCCGTCAGCCTGAAGCGGGTGCAGAGATTCGCGGTGCGGCGCTTCTGATAGCGATCCTCCTCGAGGGAGCCACGATCATTGCGCTCGTGTTCGCGTTGCTGTTCAAGCTGGTATAGTCGCGGACATGCAACCGATGCTGCTGGCACTGCTCCAGGAAGCCGAAACACACGGGCCCAATTCGCCGTTTGAACCCGAGTTCGGGCTGATCTTCTGGACTTTGGCAGTCTTTGCTGTGTTGTACTGGGTGCTCCAGAAGTACGCCTGGCCAGCCATCGTCGGGGCCACGGAAGAACGGGAGCGCAAGATCGCACGTCAGCTGGAAGAGGCGGAGAGAATGAACGCCGAGTCCCAAGCTGCCCTGGACGAGCACAAACGGTTGTTGGCCGGCGCAAAGGAAGATGCCCGCGCCCTCATCGGTGAAGCCAAGACGGTGGCCGAGAAGGAACGCGAGGGATTGCTCGCCAAGACGCGACAGGAACAAGAGCAGATCTTGGAGCGGGCGAAGCGCGAAATCGAGGCCGAGCTCGGGAAAGCCATTGCCGAATTGCGGCGCGGAGCGGTGGATCTCTCCCTCGCCGCGGCTTCGCGCCTGATCGATGCCAACCTGGATGACGCGGCGAACCGCAAACTCGTGGTGGAATATCTCGACTCTCTGGAGCACAGTAGGTGAGAGATTCCACGATCGCGCGGAATTATGCGGAAGCCCTTTTTCAACTCGGCGAGCGGACAGGCGAGTCGGAACTGTTCGGAGACTTGATCGAGGGCGTGGGCGGTGCTATCGAAGCTGACGAAACGATTCGGGTGGTGCTGGAGTCGCCTCGTGTCACCAAAGACACAAAGCGACAGCTGCTGGCTCGGGCGCTGAAGGACATGGCGCCCGATTCGTTCGTTCGTTTCCTGTTCGCGGTGATCAAGCGCGGCAGGCAGGGCCTCCTTCCGGTCATCGCCCGTGAATACCTGGGACTGCTGGATATCAAGTTCGATCGGGTGCACGCGAGCGTCGCCATGGCGAGAACACCGGACGAAGCGCTGCAAGACGTGATCAGGAAGAGCCTCTCGGAGGTCCTTGGCAAGGAAGTCATCACTCATTTCCGTGAAGACGCCGATATCCTCGGCGGCGTCATAGTTCGCATCGGGGACCGGGTGATGGACGGATCGTTGCGTAGGCGGCTCAAAATCTTACGAAAGCAAATGCTGTCGGCCTGACACCTTTGACCTGGCGGGTATGAAGCGGCGATCTGCGGTTAGCCGGATCGCCGCTTTTTCCGTAGGTTGTTGCAAGATGCTCGCTGCGCATTCCTGAAAGGACTCGATAGAGACGCCATGACAAAGCGCGTTGGATTCATTGGACTGGGAGCGATCGGACGGCCAATGGCCAAGCATATTGCGGATGCGTTCCCCACGGTTGTGTGGAATCGTACTCGGGAGCGGGCGGAGTCGTTTGCAGCGGAGAAGGGCGCCCGGGAAGTCGGTTCGCCGAGGGCCGTGGTGGAAGAGACCGACGTCGTCGTGATGTCTCTTCCTACGTCGGCGATTGTGCTGGAGGTCATCGAGAGCATAGGCGAGGTATGGCGAGAGGGGCAATTGCTCGTCGATGCGACTTCGGGAGATCCGTCCGGGGCGCGGGAGGCGGCCGCGCAGTTGTCGAAGTTTGGAGTGGGTTTCGTGGACGCCCCGGTGAGCGGCGGCACGTCGGGTGCAGAAGCCGGCAATCTCACGGTCATGCTTGGAGGTGAAGAGCCCTGGGTCGGTCAGGCGAGAGAGATCGTGGCTGCATACTCGAGCAAGGTGGTGCACGTCGGGCCCATTGGGGCCGCACATGCACTCAAGGCGGTCAACAATGCCCTGCTGGCGGTGAACATCCAGGCAGCCGGTGAGGGGCTGGCGGCCCTGGTGAAGTTGGGTGTGAAGGCCGAAGTGGCCCTGGACGTGATCAACTCCTCCAGCGGCCGCTCCAACGTCACCGAGAATCTCTTTCCTGAGCGGGTGGTGAGCCGGGCCTGGCCGCGAACGTTCCGCCTGGCGCTGTTGGATAAAGACCTGAGCGTGGCGTTGAAGGTGCTGGAAGACAACGGCGTGCCGAGTGGAGCGATTCGCACGGCGAAGGAAGCGTTTGCGGCGGGTCGCAAGGCGCTGGGCGAAGAGGCAGATCACGTGGAACTGGTGAAGGAGATAGAGAAAGCGGCGGGGGTGGAGATTAGGTAGGAAGAAGCTCCTCGGCGGTTCTCTGGGTGCCGGTTTCCAGTCCTCCCCTCGTCCTGCCAGCCGTTAAACACTTTCCAATCAATCGATGTCTCAGGGGTACAATGAG